>NZ_CAURKP010000107.1:0-18477 GCF_963525155.1 uncultured Rhodococcus sp. | reverse complement strand
GACCTGCAGCCGCCCAGTGATGTCGGCCCGGGCACCCGCCCACCCAGCCCCTTCTTCGTTCGGACCGTGACCCCGGACGGACGGGTGATCATCCTGAACGACAAGTCGACGACGACCGAACCCGACCTGTCGAAAGATTCCACCAACGGCCCGATCACCGTCGGATCGAGCGACGGTTCGGACGTGAACTGGCGGGTTCTCACGACGGTCCGCGACGGCACGACCACGACTATCGGTGTGCGACTGACGGATAACGAGCAGACCGTCGACGACTTGGTCGGCCTGCAACTCGGCATCGGCCTGGTTGTCCTGCTGATCCTCGGCGGCGCAGCGTATTTCGTGGTTCGTCGGAGCCTCCGTCCGCTTGTCGAAGTGGAGGAAACTGCCGCTGCCATTGCCGCCGGCGACCTTCATCGACGTGTTCCGGAGCGCGATGACCGCACCGAGGTCGGTCGACTGTCCGTGGCGCTCAACGGAATGCTCGCGCAGATTCAGCACGCATTTGCCGCGACCGAGGCTTCGGAGGAATCGGCCCGGCGTTCCGAGGAGAAGATGCGTAGGTTTGTCGGCGACGCGAGCCACGAGTTGCGCACACCCTTGACGACTATTCGTGGGTTCGCCGAGTTGTATCGCCAAGGCGCCATGACTGATACGGAAACGCTGATGAACCGGATCGAGGGCGAGGCGTCGAGGATGGGACTTCTGGTCGAAGATCTGCTCATGCTGGCAAGACTCGACGAACAGCGTCCACTCGAGAACAAGCCTGTGGATCTGCTTGCAGTTGCGGCGGATTCGGTACAGGCGGCGCGAGCGATCGCACCGGATCGAACTGTCGAACTTCAGATGACCGGCGGCCCAGGCCTGCCCGAAGTGCATGGTGACGAGGCCAGACTGCGTCAGGTAGTCGCCAATCTGGTGGGCAACGCGATCAAACACACGCCGCCGGATGCGCAGGTCACCGTTCGTGTCGGTACGACCGAGAACTCCGCGGTGGTCGAGGTTTCGGATACCGGTCAGGGTTTGAGTGACGAGGATGCCGCGCGGATCTTCGAGCGTTTCTACCGCGCCGACACCTCTCGCACCCGTGAGACCGGGGGCGCCGGTCTCGGCCTGTCCATCGTTTCGGCGTTGGTTGCAGCGCACGACGGAACCGTCAGCGTCGAGACCTCCCTCGGGCAGGGGACGACGTTCCGCGTCGAATTGCCGCGTGACCCGAAGGACGACTGACGCCGGATTACCGCAACCGGTCCCCTCAGAAGTAGGTGTGCACCGTACCGACGACGCGGTAATCCGAATCGACCTCGGGAATCAGTGACCACTTGTCGAATGTTGTGCAGGGATGCGAGATTCCGCAACCGAGCAGATCGCCGACCTTCACGTCGAAGTCAGCCGGAACGTCGACGTACGCGTGCTGGTCGTTGAGTGCGGTGATCGTCAGCTCTCGCGCTGATCGGTTGGATCCGTCGCGTCGGCGCCACAGGACTATGGGAAAGCCTGCGTCGGAACCGACATCGCGGCGGCCGAAGCCCAGGATCACCCGTCCGGGTTCAGGTATGGAGAGCACTACGCCCCAGACCTCTGCGGCTCCCTGCAGAGTTCGCGGACCGTCAGCCCACGGCGAAGTTTCGGCATAGAGACCGTGATCATGGGTGATATAGCAACCGCTGCGCAGCACGATGCGTACACCGTTGTCGAGTGCCCACCGTCCGGCCAGTTCGCGCACAACGAGATCGTGAAATGCGCTGCCGCCGAAAGTGACCAGTGGCCTGGGAGCCTTCGCGGAGTTGTTCTCGAAGAGGTTCTCGGCCACACAGATTTCCGTGAAAACCCGCGCGGATTTGAGATACGAATCGACGGAGATACGGCGGGCTGCTACCGAGGCTCCGGGCATCATGCCCTCGAACCCCTCGACTCCGGTGAGTATCAACGAAGGTGCCTGCGATGCTGCGCGTGCGACGTCGAGTGCTTGCTCGACAGTGCGAGCGCCCGCGCGTCCGCTGTCGTAGCCGAGTTCGACGAGAACCCGGATACGGCTGGCCGGTGAGACTTTCGCGATCAACTGTTCCATCAGGCGGACGCTCTCGACCGAGTCCACGAGGGTGGTGACGAAGAAATCGGGGTCGGTGGCCTGGGCGTCGCAGATCCACCGAATACCGGCGGGATCGAGAACCTGGCTGGCGATGATGATGGTGTCCACACCGAACTCACGCAGAATGCGTGCCTGCGCAACGGTTGCGGCTGTCATCGCCCAAGCCCCGGCGTCGAGTTGCCGTCGAACCAGTTCGGGGCTCATCGTGGTCTTCGCGTGAGGCGCCAGATCCACATCGTGATCGGAGCAGAACTGCGCCATGAGGTCGACATTGTGCGCGATCGCTGCACGGTTGAGTGTCATCACGGGTAGCAGGAGGTTGCCGTCGAGTGCCGAGATCCCCAGCGGCTCGAGGTCGGAACCGTCGCGACCTTCGAGGTCGGTGCCGAAGGCCTTGTGCTGCCAACCGATCGGGGGGTTCGCGAAATCCGTCATGGCATCGATTGTGCCGTTGATTGCAGACGATGTGTTCATGTGTGGTGACTTTCTGTCAGAACTATGCAGGTCAGAATGAGATCCGGCTACGAGCGGCGTACCGGGCGACCAGGCAACGCGTCCTGGACCACGACACCGTCTTCGACGACGGGTACTCCGCCGACCAGCACGCGGCTGATACCGGTGGAGGGGCGGGTGCCGTCGATGTACGTGGCGTTGTCGGTGATTCGCTCGGGGTCGAAAACGAGGATGTCCGCGTCGCTACCGGGGCTGATCCGGCCTTTCGTCGCCATCGAGGGAACCGACTCCTCCAGAATCTGCGCAGGGATCAACGAGCAGCGCGCGATGATCTCCGACAGCGACAGCAGTCGACGCTCGCGGTACAGCGTACGAATCGCACGTGCATAGGTGCCGGCGCCGCGGGGGTGGCCGAGCGCCTTCTTCGGCAGTGGCCACTGCAATGCGTCGGCAGGCGAACGGCCGGGCCAGGTCAGTGGCATCGCGTCGCTCGCGATGGCGGCGCGATCGAAAGTCATCGCCCGTTCGAGGAATTCGCGCTGCACGGTGTCGTTCTCGTCGAGGAACTCCACCAGCACCAACCCACCGGGGTCGGTGGCCCGAAGATGTTCCAGCTGCTTGCGGTCCGCGATACGTTCACCGGTGGGTACGAATGTCAGCGACCGTGGTGTCAGATTCATCAGGTGCAGCTTGTCGGGATCGAGAAACGCAGCTCCGACGGCCGTCGACCCGGAACCGTACGGATACGCCTCCGTCGTGACGCGCGATCCGGCTGCCTGAACCTGTGCCACCACCGACAGCGCGTGGTCGACGTGCATTCCCGAGGTGCTGTTGACGTGGCAGTAGTGCATGTGTGCGCCGGTTTCAGCTGCTGCACGGGCGATTTCGACGGCACCATCCACCGGGCTCGACGGATCGGCCGAGATGAGCGGGCGCGCATGGGTATAGGTGGGAACACCGGCTCGGGCCGCGAGATCCGCCACCTGTAGGTACTCCACCGGATCGGATTTCGGCGCGTACCCGACCACCACGCCGATGCCGAGAGCGCCTGCGGCCAGATCGTTTTCGAGGAGTTCGAGAATGTGGGCGCGCTGAGAGGCGGTGGGCTCGCCCTGCCAGCTCGGGGAACCGAGATGGTGCAGGAGCGTTCTGATGTCGCCGTCGGGATCGGCCCCTGAGAGTTCGATCATTCGGGCGTGCGCCCACGACGTCGCGTAGCCGTAGTTGATCGGGCGGCCCTCGGCGCCGGCCCGGGCATATGCCTTTGCAACAGGAATGACGCCGGCTTCCAGTTCGAGGGCCGTCGTGACTCCGTCCAATGCCTGAAGTCGCTGCTCGGCGATTTCCTGTCCGTGGCTGTGCAGGTCGATGAATCCGGGGCAGATGACCTGACCGGTCACGTCGATCGTCTGCCGGGCTTCGATCGCGTCGCGACCCCACGCCGAGACCTTGCCGTCGGTGATCGCGATGCCCCGAACCTCGTCGGTCCCCGATGCGGGATCGACGACGCGGCCGCCGGTGAACACGATGTCGTGGACCTGCATCAGCGCTGCACTCCTGTCGTTGGTCGAACCGCCTGGCCCGGCGAATGTCCCGATGGTTTCACGGCTCGGGTATCGGATTCTGGTGTGAACGTCCCAAATGGAGGCCGACTCACCGTTCGAGCGGACAAGAAACGGATGCGCTCGAGTGTGAAGGTGAAAGCGAAGTTATCAATTCAGCCGATTGAGATCGATGGAGGACAGGAATGCACGTCTATATTTCGGTGGACATGGAGGGTATCGCGGGTATCGCGACGCTCGATCAGACGATCCGCGGCGGTGGCGGCTACCACCGTGCGCAGATGCTCATGACCGCCGAGACCAATGCCGCGATCGCCGGTGCGTTCGACGCCGGTGCGACGAGCGTCCTGGTCAACGACAGCCACGGAACGATGGACAATCTGCTTCACGCCGACCTGGATCCACGGGCGCGTCTGATCTTCGGAACACCGAAGATGCAGTGCATGGCGGAGGGACTGACGTCCGATCACGACGTCGCTCTGTTTGTCGGCTATCACGCACCCGCCGGTGGGCCCGGCGTCCTGGCGCACACGTTCTCGAGCTTGTTCGCCGACGTCCGCCTCGACGGCAAGTCCGTCTCGGAGACCGACGTCAACACCCTCTACGCTGCCACCCAGGGCGTTCCCGTCGGCCTGGTGACGGGTGACGACATCATCTGCGGCTTGGTCGACGCGGCCTCGCCGACAACCGAGACCGTCGAGGTCAAGAAGGCACATGGATGGTCGGCAACCAATTCGCTGCCGCCGTCGCTGGCGTGCGAGCAGATCCGAGCAGGAGCCGAGCGCGCAGTGCGTAAGGCCGACACACTGAAGCCGGTCGAGCTGCGTGACGAATGGACCCTCGAGATCGTTCACCCCACCACTACGGGAGCTGAACTCGCCGAGGCTGTTCCCGGCTCACGACGGATTTCGGATCGTACGATTTCGCACACACTCGGCAGCGTCGACGACATTCTCGGCCTGATCACTGTCAATGCTCGGCTTGCAGCCGCAGGCGTCTCGACGATCGTGGCAGTCGCCAATCGCACGTAGTGAAGTAGCGACTCCATCGCGAAATGCCGCCGACGCCGTGTGCGCCGGCGGCATTTGTCATCTCTTGGGGCAGAACATGTTCCGACCGACCAAACGTTGCTTCGGCTATTGGTGAAACGGACCAATGCGGTAGACGTGTTCGCTGTCACACTTCATCAGTCTTTTCAATGTTCCAGTCCATGCGGCACAAGACAATTCGGGAGGCTTGATGAAGGCGGAACGCGTCACAGTGGAAGGGCCGTCGCGGGCGAGCGACGGTCCGGTTCGAAATATGATGGACAACAGGTCGATTCGTCGTACGACCACCGTTACGGTGGGGCTGCTCAGTACCATCTGGTTGATCGACATGGTGGATCGCGTCATGATCGGGCTTGCGCTTCCGATGATCGGCGACGAATTCTCGCTCAGCAGTACGCAGTTGGGTGGCGTGGTCTCGGTATTCGCGATCTTCTACATGCTCGGGCAGGTCCCCGGCGGAATGTTGGCCGACCGCTTTGGACCCAGGCCCCTGTTGATCGTTGCTTTGATCCTGTGGTCGGTGTTCACAGCGTTGACAGGGTTCGCGTGGGGTCTCGTCTCGCTGATGGTCATGCGTGCGATGTTCGGCATCAGCCAGGGGCTCTTTCCAGCGGCGTCGTTCAAGGCTTTGGCTGAGCGGACGCGTCCGAAAACCAGGGCGACCGCGATGGGTTTCATGCTCGGCGCCAACAACCTCGGCCCCGGCATCGCACCGCTGATCATCGCGCCGGTCCTCATGGCCGTGGGGTGGCGTGACGCGTTCTGGCTGGTGGCGATCGTCGGCGCAGTGATCGGCACGGTGGTGTGGTTGGTGCTGCCCGCACCGTTGGACACGGAAATCTCGGAAGATCCGGAGGCAGCCTTGCAACCTCTGGCGAGCGAGCACTCTCGCGCCGCCGTGTTCAAGTCCGCGTCGGTGTGGAAGTTCGCGATTCTGTTCTGCCTGGCCAACATGTCCGCGTACGGGCTGATGACCTGGGTGCCGAGTTATCTGCTCAACGACAAGGGACTCTCGCTGATCGACACGGGAATCTTTGCCGCAATTCCCTTCATCGTCACGGCGCTGGCCACGATTGTGGGCGGGCGGTTGGTGGACAAGTACTTCCACGACCGGGCCAGGATCCTTCTGGTTCCGTGTATGGCCACGTCGGCAGTCCTGTTGTTCCTGATGACCACCGCTGACACCGTCGCGATGTTCACGTTCTACGAGACGTTGGCTCTAGGCATCAGCGGTCTGTGTTCGATGTCGATCTTCGCGATGCCGTTGCGGGCACTTCCGGCCGAATTCCTCGGTTCCGGAATGGGTTTGATCAACGGTTGTGGTCAGTTCGCCGGTTTCATCACCCCGCTCGTGATGGGATGGATGGTGGACCAGTTCTCGTACATGGCTGCATTCGGAGTCCTGGTCGGAGCGACGAGCGCTGCCGCATTGGTGGCCATGATCGTTCCGCAGACCCCGGCGAAATTCTGACAAGGAGACCGAAGATGTCGGCAACGGACGGCACACGAAAGATCGAAGACGACGTCGTCACCGATTTTTCCGGGAAGATGAGTTACGGGGCCTACCTCGGACTCGACACCCTCCTGGATTCGCAGCACCCGGTGAGCGAGCCGGAACACCACGACGAACTCTTGTTCATCATTCAGCACCAGACCAGCGAGTTGTGGCTCAAGCTGTTTCTCCACGAGATTCGGGCGGCCAGAGCAGCGATCGCTGCCGACGACATTCGGGTTGCGTTCAAGCGGATCGCACGTGTCAAACACATTCAGGCCACCTTGACCGAGCAGTGGTCGGTGCTGGCGACACTGACGCCGGCGGAGTATGCGGAGTTCAGGGGCGTTCTCGGCAACTCGTCGGGGTTCCAGTCGTACCAGTACCGCGCCGTGGAATTCGTGCTCGGAAACAAGAACGCGGGCATGCTGAAGGTGTTCGAATCGGATCCGTCCGCCCATCGATTGTTGGAGACCCTGCTCGGGGAGCCGACACTGTACGACGAGTTCTGGCGGTACCTGTCCAGGCAGGGGTACGACGTTCCGGCGTCGGCTCTCGAACGAGACGTCAGCGCGCCCTACGTGCGAAACGACGAACTGATTCCGCTGGTCAAGGCAATCTACGAGAACGTCGAACAGCACTGGACGGCGTACGAGGCGTTCGAGGAGTTGGTCGACCTCGAGGAGAGCTTTCAGCTGTGGCGGTTCCGGCACCTTCGGACGGTGCTGCGGGTGATCGGCATGAAGAAGGGGACCGGCGGTTCGAGTGGTGGTGCCGGCTTCCTGCAACGTGCGCTGGAGTTGAGCTTCTTTCCCGAGCTGTTTGCCGCCCGAACAGAGATCGGTACCTGACACACCTGCTTGATGACACCCAGCTGTTCGTGACACACGACGAATCCGAGCCCGAAGGACAGGAGTCTTGGACAAGATCCGACAGGGTCGCTTCGACCAAGCTTGACTGCGAAGTTGCAAGTCGGTGACAGGAGAGCGTCGGAGTGGACAAGAAATCAATGGTGGCAGACCTGGCGGCGTTGGTAACCGCCGAGTCGCCCAGTTCCGATCTCGGCGCAGTCGATGCATGTGCGGACGTGGTGGCCGACATCGGCGAACGCCACCTCGGAAGCACCCCCGAACGTATCCGCATCGACGGGCGCCAGCACTTGCGTTGGTCGTTCGGCGCGGAGCCGAAGGTGATGCTCCTGGGCCATTTCGACACCGTCTGGCCGCTCGGAACGCTCGCGGAGTTGCCCTGGTCTGTCACCGACAACATCGCCACCGGACCCGGAGTCTTCGACATGAAGGCCGGCATCGTCCAGCTCTTCCACGCGCTCGCATCGCTTCCGTCGCTCGACGGGGTGGTCGTGCTCCTCAATTCCGACGAGGAAATCGGCTCCCCGACCTCGCGCGCACTGATCGAGGAGCAAGCACGTCAGGTCGACGCGGTGCTGGTCCTCGAAGCCGCAGCCGACGGCGCAGTGAAGACCGCGCGCAAGGGTATGTCGCTGTACTGCGTCGACATCGAGGGACGCGCTGCACACGCCGGACTGGAACCGGAACGAGGTGTGAACGCTGTAGTGGAGCTCGCACATCAGATTCAGGCCGTGGTGGAGCTCGCGGACCCGGCGGCGGGAACGTCGGTGGTTCCGTCCGTGATCAGTGGCGGCACGACCACCAATACTGTTGCAGCGCAAGCGCAACTGTGGTGTGACGTTCGCATGTGGTCGGCGAAGGAACAGGAACGCATCGACCGTTCGATCCGTGCACTGACACCGGCGCTGGCCGAAAGTCGAATTTCGGTGTCCGGAGGCCCCAACCGTGGACCACTGGAATCAGTGTCTTCGGAGAAGCTGTACTTTCTCGCTCACCAGGTCAGCAGTGAGAGCGGCTTGGGGATGCTGCGCGACTGCGCCGTCGGCGGTGCATCGGACGGAAATTTCACCGCTGCAGTCGGAACTCCCACGTTGGACGGCCTCGGTGCCGTCGGCGGTGGCGCCCACGCAGCGACAGAACACGTAGAGATAGATCAGATGATCCCGCGCGCCACCTTGTTGGCCGGTCTGGTGACTCGAATCCTGGAGGGAGGACTGTGACTATGACGTCGCCGAACAATGTCCAACGCAAGACCGTTCAACCATTCGGAGGTGTATCGCCTTCACGGATGCGGCAAGCAATCAGCCAAGCCGAGCAGGCCGCCCTGCTTGCATGTGTGACTATCGAAACCGTCACCGGGCATGCCGAGTTGGAACAGGTATTCGGTCTGTTCGAGAAGGTATGGCAGCCGGAGAGCGGTAACCCTCCCGTCCATCGGGACATGATGAAAGCGCTCGCACACTCCGGTAACTACGTCGCCGGCGCGTTTCGTGGCGGAGACTTGATCGGCGGCTCGGTTGCATTCTTCGAGGAACCGCAACATCGTTCTTTGCATTCGCACATCACGGGGATCCTCCCGAACGTGCAGAACGGGCACATCGGCCTCGCGTTGAAACTGTTCCAGCGAGCGTGGGCACTGGAACGGGGAATTCTCCACGTGCGGTGGACTTTCGACCCGCTCGTCGCACGCAATGCCTACTTCAACGTCTCGAAACTCGGTGCGCTCCCGATCCAGTATCTGCCGCGTTTCTACGCGCCGATGAACGACAGTCTCAACGGCGGCGCAGACAGCGACCGATTGCTGATCGACTGGGAAATCGGTAGCAGCAAGGTTTCCGACGTCGTCGCCGGTTCGGGAGAGGTCCCGACTCCCGAGTCGTTGGGAGCGAGCGAACTGTTGTCGATCTCCGAAGCCGGCCTGCCCGTGTTGAAGTCGACCAAGAATCGATTCGTCACGGTGGCTACACCGAATGACGTGTACACACTGCGTAAGTCGGACCCGGCGGCGGCGAACGACTGGCGCCTGGCAGTCCGCGAGACTCTCGGGGGTGTGCTCGCCGAGAACGGAGTGGTTCTCGCAGTCACCAGGACCGGAAAGTACGTGCTGGACCGTGCGCCGGGAACACAGGCAGGCAGGACAACAGCGGAGGTTACATCGTGAAGATCGACGGAGTTGAATTACGCCGGGCGGCAATGCCGTTGAAAGCGCCGTTCCGTACCTCGTTCGGCACCGAGACCACCAAGGACGTGTTGTTCGTCAAGGTGGTCACCTCGGAGTCGGAGGGCTGGGGCGAGTGCGTGGCGATGTCCGAGCCTCGCTACTGTTCCGAATACACGGACGGCGCCGCCGAAGTCCTTCGTAAGTTCCTGATTCCGTCTCTGGGTCAACTCACCGATCCCGACGTGCACGCACTGAGCGCGACGATGAAACAGTTCGCCGGGCACCCCATGGCCAAAGCGGCACTGGAAACCGCATTTCTCGACGCCGAGTTACGGGCTGCCGGGACGAGCATGTCTTCGTACCTGGGCGCGGTAGTCGATCGCGTACCCGCGGGTGTCTCGGTGGGTATCAAGAATTCGATCGACGAACTGCTAGAGGAGGTAGGCGGGTTCCTCGATGCCGGATACCTGCGCATCAAACTGAAGATCGAACCGGGCTGGGACATCGAGCCGGTTCGCGCCGTCCGCGAGAGGTTCGGCGACGACGTACTCCTCCAGGTCGACGCGAACACCGCGTACACCCTGGCTGACGCCCGTCATCTCCAGCGGCTCGACGACTTCGACCTCCTGCTGATCGAGCAGCCGCTTCCCGAAGAGGAACTGCGCGGCCACGCCAGGCTGGCCGAGATGATGCGGACGCCGGTCTGCCTCGACGAGTCGATCACCTCCGCGAAGGTCACGGCCGACGCGCTGGCCATCGGTGCGTGCAGCGTGGTGAACATCAAACCGGGACGTGTGGGCGGTTATCTGGAATCGCGTCGTATCCACGACGTCTGCAAGGCCAACGGAATTGCCGTGTGGTGCGGCGGAATGCTCGAGACCGGAATCGGCAGGGCCGCCAACGTCGCGCTTGCCGCGCTCCCTGGATTTGTCCTACCAGGCGATACATCGGCTTCCGACCGGTACTTCGCCGAAGACATCACCGAGCCGTTCGTACTCGACAACGGTTACGTGAAGGTTCCGGAAAGACCGGGTATCGGCGTCGAACCGATCCCCGACCTGCTCGAAGCAATTACCACGTCGGTCGAATGGATCGGCATGGATCGGCTTTGACGAATCACTATGACACACTTCGTTCACAGGACGAAGGAGTGATAGACGTGGGCACCGTACGACCTCGCATCAGTTTGGTGCGGCTTCTCGAAGACGTGGGAACTACGGTGCTGAATCCGGTTGTCGGCGACCCGGAGGCGGTTCAGGAGATCGCCTCGGTGGTCATTCACGACCCCGACGACGACTCACCCTCGACACCGGACTCCATGGTGCTGCTCGTCGGCGTCACCGGAGGCGAACGTATCGCGGAGTCCGTGGCCGGCCTGGCCGAGCGCGGAGTACGCGTGGTGGTCGCGCGAGTGACCACCGAGGTCAGCGATGCGGACCGCGAATCCGTCATCGCCTCGGGCGTCGTGCTGTTGGCCTTGGCGCGTGGAGTCTCGTGGGTTCAGCTGACAAGCCTGCTTCATTCGGTGCTCTCGGCCCGAAACGAAGTCGGGCACATCCACTCACGCGGAGGTGGCCCGGCCGGCGATCTGTTCGCCTTCGCCAACGCTGTCAGCGCACTTCTCGATGCGCCGATCACGATCGAGGACCGAAGCTCACGGGTCATCGCCTTCTCCGGCCGCCAGGAAGAAGGAGACGGTCCACGTATCGCGACCGTTCTGGAGCGGCAAGTTCCTGACCAGTACATTCGAGTGCTCGAAGAGGCCGGGGTCTTCGACCGGCTCTATCGCAGCGAAGATCCGGTGTGGGTCTCGGCCGAGACCCTCGGTACCAAAATGGGTCGTATCGCCGTGTCCATCAGAGCCGGCGACGAGTTCCTCGGCTCCATGTGGGTGGCAACCGGTGAGCCGATGTCCGACGACCGGATGCGTGCTCTGCGCGATTCAGCCGGGTTGATCGCGCTGCAGATGTTGCGGTTGCGCGGCGGCGCCGACGCCGAGCGCCGACTGCGCGCAGACCTGATCGCAACCCTTCTCGACGGTGGGTCAGGTGCGGTCGACGCGATGAATCGCCTTGGCCTCGGGACCGGCCCCGCACTCGTGATGGCTTTGGGTCGTAGGTCTTTCGAAGGATCGTCGAAGCCGGACGATGCCGCCCACGTGGTGCGACTGACCGACGCTCTGGCCATGCACCTCGGCGCCGTCCACTCGCAGTCGGCGGCAGCCTTGGTCAACGGAACCGGCTACGCGGTGCTGTCTGTGCGAGGGCATTCCCCGGCCGAAGCCGAGTTGCAGGCGTTCCGTGTGGCCTCGGACTTCCTGGACCGCACCGGAGCGTCCGGCGACACGATCATCGGGATCGGCCGGGTCGTGACCAGACCGGCGCAGCTGAGCCGATCGAAGCGCGACGCCGAACATGCCCTCGAAGTGTTGTTGGCGGGACGAGCGTCGGGCAGCGTCGCCACCTTCAGTAGCGTCCACGTCGATGCCATCCTGTTGGAGATCGCGTCGGAAGCTGCAGCCGAAGGGTTCTCGGACCTCGGACCGATCGAGGCGATCGCCAGCCACGACGCCGCTCATGCGACCTCGTTCGTGGACACTCTCGATGCGTGGCTCAACGCGTTCGGTGATGTCGGTGACGCCGCGGCGTCATTGCACGTGCACCCCAACACCTTTCGGTATCGCCTCAGCAAGTTGAAGGGTATGGCCGCGTTGGATCTCGACGACCCCAACGTCCGCTTCCGGTTGATGGTGCATCTTCGTCTGCGCGGTCCACGCTAGCTCGAAAGCCGAAAAATGCGGGTCGCACTGATTTCTCAGCGCGACCCGCATTCTTTGTCAGTGGGTTCAGATCAGCTGTTGTTGCGAAGTGCTTCGACAGCGATGCGGCCGACGGTTCCGATGGAGGCGTCGATCTTCGGGGCGCGGTGGGTGAGCTCGTGGGACTTGGTGAAGACACCGACGGCGTAACGCTTGCCGTCCGGGTACGCCACGACGCCGGCTTCGTTTCGTACCAGTCCCAGCGTTCCGGTCTTGGCGGCGACAGTGACCTCGTCGGGGAAACCGGACGAAAGGCGGTGCGGCCAGACCTGCTTGCTCATGATGGTTCGGACCTCTTCACAAGCCGATGCGGGGCCGGCTTCGTCCCTCCAGATTGCAGCCAGCAACATTGTGATCTCACGAGGAGTACTGGAATTGGAGCGGGCGGGATCCATGACGGAAATTGTCCGAAGAATTTCGATGGGGGGCATTTCCAGCAAGGTGCCCTTGTCGACGCCGAGGTCGTCGTAGACCGTCTTGAAGAGGCCTCGGCAGTCACGGACCAAGTTGGTCTTCTCCAAACCGAGCCCGCGCAGCGTTGCGACGATGTTGTCGAGTCCGAGACGCTCGTACAAGAAATCCGTGGCGGCGTTGTCGCTGAAGCTCATCATGAGCAGAGCGAGGTCTCGCCAGCTTGCAGTCACGTCGTCGGCGCAGCCGCCGATACCGATGCCGCCGGAGCGGAACTCGGCGGTCACCGTGGCGTGCTCGGTCGGATCAAGGGTGCCTGCCGCTACTTCACGGGCATACTGAAGCACAACAGGAATCTTGAAAACGGAGGCGAGGATGACACCTTCGTCCGCGCCGTAGCCGAACTCTTCGCCGGAATCGATGTCGCGTGCGTGGACGTAGGCATCGGTCTTCGCTTCGGCGAGTACAGCAGCGATCTCCTGCTGTGCGCTCTCAACGTACGTGGCGGTTTCGGTCATTCGAGAAGCCCTTTCGTCGGTATCCATGTATCTGGGTTATTCGTGGATCTGACGATAGTGAGTCGACGACGGGGGGTCTTGTACGAATCGACGAAGGTTGGCGCACGGTTCGGTGCTGTTGCGCCGAATCATCCGGGCGTCGGGGTGTTCTCCGGATCAGGACGCATAAGTTTCGAGGCGACATCCGACCAGTTCGGCGACGGCGCTGCGTCGCTTGTCGGAGACCACGCCTGCCAACAGGAGGGTGAACAATTCGTCGATACGGTCGTTCAAATCGCTTCGTCTGGTGAGAACGTTCGAAACCAGTTGAACGCCGGTGAATGCCGAGATCACCACGCGACCCACCGATTCCGGCTCCACATCGTCGCGGATGTCGCCTTCGAGCTTCGCGGCCTCGGCCAGTTTTCGAAGCTCGCGGATCCACGCGACGTACGGGCCTTGCGAACCGTCGGCAGAGGCCAACTCGAGGGTAAGTCGGATTCCCGCACGAACAATAGGCTCTGCGACGAGTTGGCGGCCCATCTCGTGGCACACCATGACGAGCTGTTCCAGTGCCGGTGCGCCTGTGGCTGCAACTGCGGTGAAGGCACTGATCGAGATCTGGTGCTGTTCTTCGATCACCGCCTGAGCCAGTTCGTCTTTGGACGAGAAGTGAAAATAGACCGCGCCCTTGGTCATCTGCGCCGCGGACACGATGTCATTCATGCTCGTGCTGCCGTACCCCGTGACTTCGAACCGATCAGCAGCACCTTGAAGAATCTGTCGGCGACTGATCTTGGCACGTTCCTGCATTGCTCCCTTGTCCTCCGACTGTTAACACGTGAACCAGTTTTAGGGCCCTAGGTCCCGGACCAGCGACCCACGGTAGCAGCGAATCTCGTGCTCGCGCGACAGCGCGAAACGGACTGTTCGGTGTGCAATCGCAGGTCACGGTCGGTAGGAGCGACAAATGCGACCGCCGCAACCTCCGTTGGAGGCTGCGGCGGGGAGTCCAGTTATCGGCCAGCGAAATTCGGTCGAAGGTATGCGATCAACGAGTCGAGACAGTTGCCTCGAAGCCGAGGTCGCGTAGCGCCGACTTGAGTTTGGTCTGTGCCTCGTCGAGAGATTCGGGTGACGGCGAGGTGTCGGCGCCACTGATGTCGAAGTTCCCCATGTCGTATGCGGGGAAAACATGAACGTGAAGATGCGGAACTTCCAGACCTGCGATGAGGAGACCCGACCGAGGCGCGTCGAACGCCTTCCGCACGGCTTGGCCGAGGTTGCGGGCAACAGCGGTGACCTTGGCAAAGAGTTCAGGATCCACGTCCTGCCACTGATCGACCTCGGCTCGCGGAACCACAAGCACGTGGCCCTGCGTTACCGGCGCGATGGTCAAGAACGCGACGACGTCCTCGTCCTCCCACACGAAACGTCCTGGTAGATCCCCGTTGATGATGGCACTGAAGACTGAAGGCATACCCCGAGATTAGCCCGCGTCCGGTTGCCAGGAAACTCCCAGGCTGGACGCAGGTTCGTCGGAGCCGGCCCGACAAATCTAGGACGCATGACGACAGAAGCCATGCAGACCGCGGGCAGCACGGACGCAGAGGAGGTCTCCGCGACGACTGTAGTGCTGGACGTGGTCGTCCCGGTATACAACGAAGAGGCAGGCCTCGAGACGTGCGTGCGGCGCCTGCGCCGGCATTTACGCACGCAGGTGCCATTCTCTGCACGAATTACCATCGCGGACAACGCCAGTGTCGACGGCACGTTGGCACTCGCACGTTCCCTCGCCGAAGAATTCGACGACGTCCGGGTCGTCCACCTGGATGCGAAGGGTCGTGGTCGAGCACTGCGGCAGGTATGGAGCGACTCCGATGCCGACGTGGTCGCGTACATGGACGTCGACCTCTCGACCGACCTCAACGCCCTGATGCCGTTGATTGCTCCGTTGCTCTCCGGACACTCGGACATCGCCATCGGTTCCCGGCTGGCACGATCGTCCCGCGTGGTGCGCGGCCCCAAGCGTGAGTTCATCTCACGTAGCTACAACCTCATCCTCCGAAGCGCACTGCATGCTCGCTTCTCCGACGCCCAGTGCGGATTCAAAGCCATGCGCGTCGATGTTGCACGGCAACTACTTCCGCTGGTGGAGGACACCGGGTGGTTCTTCGATACCGAATTGCTGGTGCTGGCCGAGCGAGCGGGCATGCGGATTCACGAGGTCCCTGTCGACTGGGTGGACGACCCGGACAGTCGGGTGGACATCATTGCCACGGCAGTTGCCGACCTCAAAGGTGTGGTCCGTGTCGGGCGAGCACTGTCTACCGGTTCCCTTCCACTGGCCGAGCTCAGGGCAAGTTTCGGACGTGAACCGTTGGTTCCCGGAGTTCCACGAGGAATGGTCGGGCAGCTCTCACGCTTTGCCGTGGTGGGAGTCATTTCGACGCTCGCGTACGCGCTGCTCTACCTCGCTCTGCACTCGATCATGGGTGCGCAGTGGGCCAACGCCGTCGCATTGCTGGTGACCGCGGTATTCAACACCGCCGCCAACCGGGCCTTCACCTTCGGGATCCGAGGGTCGGAAGGATCCGCTCGTCACCAGATGCAGGGCCTGCTCGTGTTCGGGTTCGGTCTACTGCTCACCAGCGGATCGTTGTTCGTGCTCGACGTCATGGCGCCCGACGCTTCCAAGCACGTGGAGCTTGCCGTACTCGTCATTGCCAATCTTGTTGCCACAGTGAGTCGATTCATCGCACTGCGCTGGGTGTTTCGCACCGCACAATCCGTAGGAGCCAATCGATGACCGCCACTGCAGAGACACTCGCCGCGCCGCTGCCGGCGCCGGAACCGCAACGTCAGGTGCGCTGGGAACCGTGGGCACTGGGAGTGTTGTTGGTGGGCACCGGAGTCGCCTACATCTGGGGCCTGGGTGCATCCGGATGGGCCAACTCGTTCTATGCCGCTGCGGTACAGGCAGGTTCGGTGTCGTGGAAGGCTTTCTTCTTCGGCTCCTCGGACGCTGCAAACTCGATCACCGTCGACAAGCCGCCCATGTCCCTGTGGTTGATGTCGCTGTCGGTTCGCATCTTCGGACTCAATTCCTGGGCGATGTTGGTGCCGCAGGCACTCCTCGGGGTCGGATCGGTTGCACTGTTGTGGGGAACGGTTCGACGGTATTTCGGTGCGGCCGCCGGCCTCCTCGCGGGCCTGGTACTTGCGCTCACACCCGTAGCGGCGCTGATGTTCCGGTTCAACAACCCGGATGCTCTGCTGGTGCTCCTGATGATCGCAGCAGTGTGGGCGATGATGCGCGCCGTGCAGGACGGCCGCACCCGCTGGCTCGTGTTGGTCGGTATCTTCTGCGGATTCGGTTTCCTGACAAAGCAATTACAGGTCATGTTGGTGGTTCCACCGCTGGCGCTCACCTATCTGATCGCCGGACCGCCGAAACTGGGTAAGCGCGTACTCCAACTGTTCGCGGCACTGGGCGGACTGATCGTCTCCGCCGGATGGTGGTTGGCAATCGTCGAACTGTGGCCGGCCGACTCGCGTCCGTGGATCGGTGGTTCACAGAACAATTCGATTCTCGAACTGACGCTCGGCTACAACGGGCTCGGGCGCTTGAGCGGCAACGAGACCGGAAGCGTCGGCGGCGGAATGCGCGGTGCTGGTGATGCTGCGGCCGGCGCTGCTGCGGGCGGTTTCCCCGGCATGGGCGAGGCCGCAGGTGGTATGGCCGGGGGAGGTATGGCACCAGGTGGTGGGGCCGGCGGTGGTATGTGGGGGAGTACCGGCATTACCCGACTGTTCGAATCGGCCCAGGGCGGACAGATCGCCTGGTTGATTCCTGCTGCACTGATACTTCTGGTGGCTGGAATCGTGCTGCGAGGCAAGGCACCCCGCGCTGACACACAGCGTGCGTCATTCATCGTCTGGGGGCTCTGGCTGTTGGTGACCGGACTGACCTTCAGTTTCATGGCGGGAATCTTCCACGCCTACTACACCGTTGCGCTGGCGCCGGCGATCGCCGCGCTGATCGGTTCAGGATCGGTAGTGGCGTGGCGTCATCGTGACGTCCTCTGGGTTCGCATCATTCTGGCGGTGTCCTTGGCCGCAACCGTCGCGATGGCGTGGGTACTGCTCGGACGCTCGCCTACGTTCGTACCGTGGCTTCGCTGGACCATTCTGGTGGTCGGCATCGTCAGTGCCGTGGCAGTGCTGATTCCGGCAGTGACGCGAGGTCGATTGGCTGTGGCAGTGATTCTCGCAGCGATCTTCACCGGTCTGGCAGGTCCGACTGCATACGCGATCGACACGATCAACACTCCGCATACCGGTTCCATAGTTTCGGCCGGACCGAGTGTCGAAGGTGGAATGGGCGGGCCCGGCGGTGGCCGCGGAGGATTCGGCGGATTCGGTGGCACGGCTGATGGCGGTAACCGTCGGACTGACGGGGCTGGGACCGGAATGCCGGGCACGCCCCCTGCGGGAATGGGTCAGATACCCGGTGGTGCAACAGTTCCGGGCGGTACCACGCCGACCACCGACGGAACGCGAGGCGCAATGGGAGGCGGTGCCGGTGGTCTACTGCAGGGCAGCACGCCGGGAGCCGCTGTTGTGTCCACACTCGAAGAGAACTCCGACCAGTTCACGTGGGTAGCCGCGGCAATCGGGTCCAACAGCGCCTCGGGTTATCAGCTTGCGACGCAGTCACCAGTCATGGCTATCGGAGGGTTCAACGGGAGCGATCCGTCGCCGACGCTCGCGCAGTTCCAGCAGTACGTGGCAGAGGGCAAGATTCACTTCTTCATCGCCGGCGGTGGGATGGGTGGCGGTATGAACGCCGAAGGCACCGCTACCGCTATCTCGACGTGGGTGACCGAAAACTTCACCGCCACAACGGTGGACGGGGTGACCCTCTACGACTTGACGGTTGCAGGCTGACCATAATGAACGCACGCCAGGTCCGCATCGGAGGTGCTTCTCCGATGCGAACCTGGCGTGAAGTTGTATGTCTGAGGTTCGTCCTCAGGTTTTGAAGGTGGTGTTCGCCGGCCTGGGTTGCTGACC
>NZ_CAURKP010000106.1:0-18527 GCF_963525155.1 uncultured Rhodococcus sp. | reverse complement strand
GCAGAGGCCAGGGTCGCGGACTTGTCCGGTTCGGCCGCCCACGTTGCGGTCTGTTCGACGACGACCACGCCGTGGTGGACGTACATCTTTCCGGGGACGAGCGTGATGCCGGCGTTGGTGGCCCACTCGCGCAGGGCAGCGAGTCCCTGGCTCGCGCCCTTGGGGCCGCCTACCTCGATGTCGTCACTCGACAACTGCAGCAGAGTGTCGACGTCTTGGGAGTTGAGTGCATCGTGCCACGCGAGGACGGTGGCGATCTCGGAGGTGCTCATGGCGACAACGCTATCCAATGCGGATTCACGACTGGGTGAGGGCTGGCGGAACAGCGGATTGTGTCGGGCGTCGGTGGTCTCTAGTAGCGTCGATTCGTGAGCGATTGGCAAGCGGAAGACAGTGCGGGGGCGAAAGACGGCGTGGTGGCGGAAGACGGCCTGTTCGAGGCAACTCCGGAGGAATCCGCGATCGTCGACGAACCAGATGTCGTGTCTGTAGCCGAGCGCGCCCTGTCCTCGGTGCCGCCCGGAGCTCCTCTGGCTGTCCGCATGCGTCCGCTCACTCTTGGTGAAGTTGTCGGTCAACAGCACTTACTCGGGCCCGGCGCGCCACTCCGCAGAATGGTCGAGGGGTCCGGCGCCGCATCGGTACTCCTGTACGGACCTCCCGGCACCGGCAAGACCACGCTCGCATCGTTGATCTCGGGTGCTACCGGCCGCCGGTTCGAGGCTCTGTCGGCTCTGTCCGCCGGAGTCAAAGAAGTCCGCGGTGTCATCGAACTCGCGCGCCGCCGCCTGCTGAACGGCGAACAAACCGTCTTGTTCATCGACGAGGTTCATCGCTTCTCCAAGACCCAGCAGGACGCCTTGCTCGCCGCGGTCGAGAACCGCATCGTGCTCTTGGTCGGCGCGACCACCGAGAACCCGTCGTTCTCGGTCGTCTCCGCTCTGTTGTCGCGCTCGTTGGTCCTGCAACTGCAATCGCTCACCGCTGCGGATGTCCAGGAACTGCTCGAGCGCGCTGTCGCCGACGAACGCGGGTTCGGCGGAGCGATCACGATCGACGACGACGCGATGGAACACCTCGTTCGTCTGGCGGCCGGCGACGCCCGCCGAGCCCTGACGGCACTCGAGGCTGCCGCCGGAGCTGCACTGGACACCGCAGGTGACGCTTCGGGCCCGGTGGTGCTCGACCTCGCGACCGTCGAGGCCAGTGTCGACAAGGCCGCGGTTCGGTACGACCGTGCCGGAGATCAGCACTACGACGTCATCAGTGCATTCATCAAGAGCATTCGTGGATCAGACGTCGACGCCGCCCTGCACTACCTCGCACGGATGCTGACCGCGGGCGAAGACCCTCGCTTCATCGCACGGCGTCTGGTGGTTCACGCCAGCGAAGACATCGGCATGGCTGATCCGATGGCGCTGCAGACTGCCACCGCCGCGGCGCAGGCAGTGCAGCTGATCGGTATGCCGGAGGCTCGTCTGGCGCTGGCACAGGCCACCATTCATCTGGCGACGGCTCCCAAATCGGGTGCGGTCATCGCCGCACTCGGCGCGGCCATGGCCGACGTGGCCGCCGGAAAATCCGGACTGGTACCGCCGCACCTGCGTGACGGGCACTACAAGGGTGCCGAGCAATTGGGCAACGCAGTCGGATACAAGTACCCGCACGACACACGTGATGGTGTTCTGCGGCAACAGTATCCACCGGACGATCTGGTGGGTGTCGACTATTACCAGCCCACCGCGCACGGCAACGAGCGGGAGATCGCCGATCGGGTGAGCAAACTTCGCCGAATAGTTCGTGGCTGACGCCTGCCAGGTTCCACCGGCCGACGCGTTAGTCTGGACACCCATAGCTCGACGCTCTTGAAGGTAAGGACCGGTTAGTGCAAACCCACGAGATCCGCAGGCGATTCCTCGACCACTTCGTCAAGGCCGGCCACACCGAGGTGCCCAGCGCCTCGCTGATTCTCGACGACCCGAACCTTCTGTTCGTCAACGCGGGCATGGTTCCGTTCGTGCCGTTCTTCCTCGGGCAGCAGACGCCGTCCTACTCACGGGCGACGTCCGTGCAGAAGTGCGTCCGCACCCTGGACATCGAAGAGGTCGGCATCACCACCCGCCACAACACCTTCTTCCAGATGGCGGGCAACTTCTCCTTCGGTGACTACTTCAAGAAGGAAGCCATCTCCCACGCCTGGCAGTTGCTGACAGGTTCGGTCGAGGACGGCGGATACGGCATCGATCCCACGCGCCTGTGGGCCACCGTCTACCTCGACGACGACGAAGCATTCTCGATCTGGCGCGACGAGGTAGGAGTGCCCGAAGAGCGCATCCAGCGCCGCGGCATGAAGGACAACTACTGGTCCATGGGCATTCCCGGGCCGTGCGGCCCCTGCTCGGAGATCTTCTACGACCGTGGCGCCGAATACGGCGTCGAGGGTGGCCCCGAAGCCGACGAGGATCGCTACATCGAGATCTGGAACCTCGTGTTCATGCAGAACGAGCGCGGCGAGGGCACCAACAAGGGCGACTACCCGATCCTCGGACCGTTGCCGAAGAAGAACATCGACACCGGCATGGGCGTCGAGCGCGTTGCGTTCCTCCTGCAGGGCGTCGAAAACGTCTACGAGACAGATCTTCTCCGCCCCGTCATCGACAAGGCCGCCGAACTGACCGGCAGTGTCTACGGGACCGACCACACTTCAGACGTCCGTTTCCGCGTCATCGCCGACCACGCACGCACCGCAGCGATGTTGATCGCCGACGGTGTGAACCCCGGCAACTACGGCCGCGGCTACGTCCTGCGCCGGTTGCTGCGTCGCATCGTGCGTTCGGCCAAACTGCTCGGCAGCGAGCAGCCCACCATGCGCGAGTTCATGATCGTCGTCCGCGACACGATGGCGCCGTCGTACCCGATTCTGGAAACCGACTTCACGCGCATCGAGAACGTTGCCGTCGGCGAGGAGACCGCGTTCCTCAAGACGCTGGCTTCGGGTTCTGCTCTGTTCGAGAATGCTGCCGAGACGGTCAAGTCGTCCGGAAAGTCGGTCATCGCCGGCGATCAGGCATTTGCACTGCACGACACCTACGGCTTCCCGATCGACCTCACGCTCGAGATGGCGTCCGAGGCCGGTCTCACCGTGGACGAGGACGGCTTCCGCACGCTCATGGCCGAGCAGCGCAAGCGCGCCAAGGACGACGCTCAGGCTCGTAAGCACGCCCATGCCGACCTCACGGTCTACAAGGAACTGCTCGACCGAGGCGCCACCGAGTTCACCGGTTTCGACGAACTCGTCTCCGAGGCTCACGTCCTCGCACTGATCGTCGACGGTGTCCGCGTGCCGGTCGCGAAGGCCGGTCAGGACGTCGAGGTCATCCTCGACCGCAGCCCGCTTTACGCAGAGTCCGGTGGACAGATCGCCGACATCGGTTCGCTCACCGCTCCGGGCCTCGAAGCCAAGGTCAACGACGTACAGAAGATCGCCAAGAAGGTCTGGACGCACAAGGTGACGGTGCAGAAGGGTGAGATCACCGAGGGCGACGTCGTACTCGCGCACGTCGACGCCGAGTGGCGCAAGGGTGCAACCCAGGGGCACTCCGGCACCCACATGGTGCACGCGGCGCTGCGTCAGGTGCTCGGCCCCAACGCGGTGCAGGCGGGCTCGCTCAACAAGCCGGGTTACCTCCGCTTCGACTTCTCGTGGCAGGGCGCGCTGTCCGACTCCCAGAAGCAGGACATCGAGGCACTCACCAACGAAGCCGTGGCGTCGAACTACGCGGTCAACACATTTGTCACGGATCTCGACAAGGCCAAGGCGATGGGTGCGATGGCACTCTTCGGTGAGAACTACGGCGACGAGGTTCGCGTCGTCGAAATCGGCGGCCCGTTCTCGATGGAACTGTGCGGTGGCACTCACGTCGGAAGCTCCGCACAGATCGGTCAGGTAACGCTGCTCGGTGAGCAGTCGGTCGGCTCCGGAATCCGACGCGTCGAGGCGTACGTCGGTTTGGACTCCTACCGCTACCTCGCCAAGGAACGCGCGCTCCTGGCCGGACTCTCCTCCTCGCTGAAGGTTCCTTCGGAAGAGGTGCCCGCCCGCGTCGAGGCGCTCGTCGAGCGACTCAAGGTGGCCGAGAAGGAACTCGAGCAGACAAAGGCCAAGGCTGTGCTGGCGTCAGCAGGCGAGTACGTCGCCAAGGCCAAGCGCATCGGCAGTGTCCTCGTCATCGCCGAGCCTGCTCCCGCCGGAGTCGGCGGAAACGACCTGCGCAGCCTAGTCACGGACATCAAGGGTCGCCTCGGCTCCGAACCTGCCGTCGTAGCTCTGCTCGGTGACGTCGACGGCAAGGTTCCGTTCGTGGTCGCCTCGAGCAAGGCAGCTCAAGGTCTCGGTGTGAAGGCCGGTGAGCTGGTCGCGTCGTTCGGTCCCAAGATCGGCGGCCGCGGCGGCGGAAAGCCCGACATGGCCCAGGGTTCGGGTTCGGACTCCGCAGGAATCCCGGCGGCGCTCGATGCGATCCGGGACAGAGTCGGAGAGCTGGCGGGCGGCAGCTGACAGTGGTGGCTACGCAACAGGGTCCCGATCGCCCCGGCATCGACGACCCTGGTCGCGGGCGGCGCATCGCCATCGACGTGGGCAGTGTTCGCATCGGCGTCGCGTCCAGCGACCCCGACGGCATCCTCGCGACACCGGTGGAAACGGTTCCACGCTCGAAGGAGCGTGGGCCCGACGCGCCGGATATCCGGCGCATTATCGCCATCGTGTCCGAATACGAGGCGGTTGAGGTTATCGTCGGACTGCCACAGACGCTGCGCGGTGAGCAAGGTAAAGCCGCCGGTATCGCGACTGCATTCGCCAAACGACTGCAGCGGGCCGTCGAACCGATCCCGGTGAGACTGTCCGACGAACGACTGACGACCGTCACGGCTGCGCGCAATCTCCGCGAAAGTGGAGTCAAGGCACGCGGCCAGCGACCGATGATCGATCAGGCTGCGGCGGTGGAAATCCTGCAAGGCTGGCTGGACGAGCGGAGTAGAGCTGTGAAACCAGGGGAGTCGTCGAAGGACGCTGCACTGGAGGGCGATCTGTGAACGCGCGGTGGGATGAGGGCGGCGGAAGCCGGCCCACCAGTTCGTTCGACTTCGACAACGACGAGACCATGGTCATGCGTGCACTGCCGCAGAACATCGATCCGCCGCACATGTCGCGAGCCGAGGCACGCAAGCAACGCGAAGCGCGCAACAAGCGCGCCAAGCGTGGCAAGAAGGTCGGCGTTCTCGCCCTGCTGGTGTTGGTGATCGCAGTCCTCGGTGTCGGTGCATACGGCGCTCTCTGGTACATGGATCGCAACAAGACCGCGGAGGATTTTGCCGGCCCCGGCGGCGCACCCGTGGTCATCCAGATCAACAGTGGAGAAACCGCATCGGAGATCGGTGCGACGCTCGAGGCGAAGAACGTCGTCGCGAGTTCCGCTGCTTTCTACAACGCGGCGATCGCCAATCCGTCTGAGATCCAGAAGGTGCAACCCGGCTTCTACCAGGTGCCGGTGCAGAGTAGCGCCGCGAGCGCACTCGACACCTTGGTTGCCCCGGACTCCCGAGTCGGCAGTGTTGTCATCGCCGAAGGGCGTCAGCTGCACGACAGTTCGGACGCGCAGACCGGCTCGCTCAAGAAGGGCATCTACAACCTCATTTCCGAGGCGAGTTGTGTCGGCCCGGTTTCCGCTCAGAAATGTGTCTCGACAGACGAATTGAACACTGCGGGAGCATCTTCCGATCTGGCTTCGCTCGGCGTGCCGGACTGGGCGATGTCGTCGGTCAAGAGCGTGCCGGACAAGGACCGTCAGCTCGAAGGCCTGATCGCCGCCAGCAGTTGGGATTTCGATCCCACTGCGACGCCCACCGAGATCCTGCGGTCGTTGGTCGAGGGTAGCGCCGCCAAGTACGTGGCCACGGGAATTCTGACAGCCGGCAGCGGGGTCGGAATGTCTCCGTACCAGTTGTTGGTGGCAGCGTCGCTGGTCGAGCGTGAGGCGTTGCCCGCTGACATGGCCAAGGTCGCGCGGGTGATCGTCAACCGACTCGCAGTCGATCAGCCTCTGCAGTTCGACTCCACGGTCAACTACTCACTCGACACCACCGAGGTCGCAACCACGGATGCCGACCGTGAGCGCGTCACGCCGTGGAACACGTACGCAATGCCGGGTCTGCCTGCAACGCCCATCGCTTCGCCGAGCATCGACGCGCTGAAGGCCGTGGAATCTCCGGCGGCCGGTGACTGGTTGTACTTCGTCACAATCAACAAGGAAGGCCAGACGCTCTTCACCAAGAGCTACGAGGAGCATTTGGCCAACATCGAACTGGCACAGCAAAGTGGGATTCTCGACAGTGGACGGTAGTACCGCGACTTCGCTCGCGACGCCACGTAAGGCGGCAGTTCTCGGAAGCCCGATCGCTCACTCGAAGTCCCCGTTGCTGCATCTTGCGGCGTACGCGGCTTTGGGGCTGAGCGATTGGACCTACGAGCGGATCGAATGCACCGGCGAGCAGTTGCCTGCCCTCGTCGACTCACTCGGCCCCGAATGGATCGGCCTCTCGGTGACGATGCCGGGCAAGATCGCAGCACTCGAATATGCCACCGAACGCACACCGCGAGCGGTGACCATCGGCTCGGCCAACACCCTGGTTCGCATCGACGGCGGTTGGCGTGCCGACTGCACGGACGTCGACGGAGTCAGCGGTGCGTTGATCGCCGGCGGTGTCGGCGATCTCAGCGGCACTTCGGCGGTAGTTGTCGGCGCGGGCGGCACCGCGCGGCCGGCATTGGTCGCGTTGGCCGACATGGGAGTTCGGACAGTCACCGTGGTCGCGCGTGATCCGGGGCGCGCATCCGGTGCCATCGAATGCGGCGGCGCGGTCGGGTTGGACATTGATCTGGTCGCCTTCGACGACGCACGGCTAGGCGGGATCTGCGCCGAATCCTCGGTCTTGGTCAGTACCGTTCCCGCGGAAGCGGCAGCGCCCTTTGCCCAGCAATTGGGGAAGGCGCGATTTGTCCTCGACGCGATCTACAACCCCTGGCCGACGCCACTTGCTTCGGTTGTCGAGGCGGCCGATGGCACGGTGATCGGCGGCCTCGAGATGTTGCTCAATCAGGCCTTCGGGCAGGTAGAGCAGTTCACGGGCAAGCCCGCTCCGCGAGAGGCGATGGCAGCCGCTATCGCCTAGCTCTGTTCACAGTGTCGAGGTAGTCCACAAGACAATTCGTAGTCTGCCGCTGGTGAACGCCAGACGCCAAGCTCGAAACCATGTGGACGTTGGTGGTCTTGGCAGGCGCTGGGGTAATCGCTGGTTTCGGTGCTCAGGCGATCGTCGACTGTTGGTTGCGGCGATACGGTTATCGACCAGTCGTGACTTTCTGTTGTGTGCCGCAGTGCGCCGTCGCAACAGGCTGGGTTGTCGTCGGTGCGCTGAATACCTCGGTGGTGCAGTTACTTTCCGGTCTCGCCGTGGTGTGGTGGTGCGTCGCGATCTCGACTGTCGACCTGGCTGTGCGTCGGCTGCCCAACAGTTTCACGCTGCCGGGCTACGCCGTCGTGATGGTCTACGCGACGGTGTCGGGAACGGTGTGGGTGGCGGTGGTGGGGTCGGCACTGCTCGCCGGAATCCACCTCCTGGCGCACGTGATGTCGCCTGGTTCCATGGGCGTCGGCGATGTGAAGCTCTCGCTTCCTCTGGGCGCCGTGACCGGATTGGTGGGAGCGGACGCCTGGCTGTGGTCGTTGTTGTCTGCCTCGGTGCTCACCGCAACGCTGGGCACCGCGCTGGAACTGCGAAGACGAGGGCTGGTAGCCCACAATTCGCCCATTGCGCACGGACCCTCGATGTGCCTGGCAGCCTGCGGTTCGATTGCGTTTGCCTGGCTGACGTGACGAGTGCAACATCCGCGAGAAGTCTGGCGTTATTGACCGTTCAACGACGGACGGTGAACTGCAGGAAAGACGTAACCGTCGGTTTCATAAATGCGGGTATTGCCAGCGCGCGGTCCCAGTATGCGGCGAGTCGGACTTGCCGAATGTCCACATCCTGACGTTCACTGAGGTTTCGGAAATGGGACAAAACGAATCTCGTTTCGCACTCGATTATCGGGGGAACCTATGCGCACAAGGCTTTTCGTCGCTGCGGCAGCCTGTTTGGCGGCTGTGGCTGCAGGAGCGGGCGTCGCCGGCGCCGCGCCTGCACCTTCATCGGTGGCACTGGGCGGGGGCTCAGGAATCCTGCTGCCGGACGTGGATCACTCCGATCCTGACCGAGTTGCAGCATGCACGTTGACCGCGGTCGGCTACGACAACGCCGGATCTCTCGTGGCACTCACCGCCGGACACTGCGGAGTTGTCGGGGACCGGGTGTTCGCCGAGTACCTGCCCGAGGCCGGACCCATCGGTCGGTTCTCTTACTCGAGTCCGGTCTCGGACATCGCCGTGATCGATCTCGACGACGCCAAGGTAGCTCCGCTGCGTACCGTCGGCGGCACGACGATCAACGGAATCGGCGCCCCGCCGGCACCGGGCACGATCGTGTGCAAGGAAGGCCGTTCGACCGGCAACACGTGCGGTATCACCTGGGGCTACGACTCCGTCTACGGTGAGATCGTCGAGCACACGTGCTCGATTCCCGGTGATTCCGGTGGACCGCTCGTCGTCGGTGACCGCCTGGTGGGCTTGATCAGCAACGGCTACCCGCCGTACTGCTTCGAGCCGCTTCCGCCGCCGTTCCACGCTCCCGACAACTCGGCGGACATCAACATCGGTTTGGCTGACATCAACGCAAACGGTGGAGGATTCCGCCTGTTCTAGACCCACAGGTACCCCTGAGATGGCCCACACGCCTCGTGCGTGTGGGCCATCTGTGTTCACCGGGAGGACCACTGTGACAACTGAGGTCTGCGACGTGGAAAGATGGTCGGCGTGCTGCGTTGGATAACTGCCGGAGAATCCCATGGTCCCGCCCTCGTCGCGATGCTCGAGGGCATGGTCGCGGGGGTCGAAGTGACCTCTGAGGCCATCTCGTCCGAACTTGCCCGTCGTCGACTCGGTTACGGCCGTGGCGCACGGATGAAGTTCGAGGCCGACAAGGTCACCATCATCGGCGGTGTCCGCCACGGATTTACGCTCGGTGGCCCGGTGGCCATCGAGATCGGCAACACCGAGTGGCCCAAGTGGGAAACCATCATGTCCGCCGACCCGGTCGACCCGGACCTGCTCGCCGATCAGGCTCGCAATGCCCCGTTGACGCGCCCGCGTCCCGGACACGCCGATTACAGCGGCATGCTCAAGTACGGCTTCAACGACGCGCGTCCCGTCCTCGAGCGCGCCAGCGCTCGCGAGACCGCAGCCCGCGTGGCCGCTGGAACCGTCGCACGGTCCTTCCTGCGTCAGGTATTCGGTGCCGAGGTCGTTTCACACGTTATTTCCATCGGTGCTTCCGAGCCGTACGTCGGACCCGTGCCTGAGGGCAAGGATCTCGACGCGATCGACGCGAGCCCGGTCCGCGCATTCGACAAGGCTGCAGAAGAGTCGATGATCGCCGAAATCGAATCGGCGAAGAAGGACGGCGACACCCTCGGTGGCGTCGTGGAGGTCGTCATCCACGGCCTGCCGGTCGGACTCGGCACTTTCGTCAGCGGCGCCGAGCGTCTCGATTCACGACTTGCAGCTGCTCTCATGGGAATTCAGGCCATCAAGGGTGTCGAGGTCGGTGACGGCTTCGAGACCGCGCGCCGTCGTGGCAGCGAAGCTCACGACGAGATCCGTCCGGGCCCGGACGGCATCGTGCGCTCCACGAACCGCGCAGGCGGTATCGAAGGTGGCATGACCAATGGTGAGGCTCTTCGAGTTCGCGCCGCGATGAAGCCCATCTCGACGGTTCCGCGCGCTCTGGCGACGGTCGACATGGAGAGCGGCGAGGAAGCGGTTGCCATCCACCAGCGCAGCGACGTGTGCGCGGTTCCGGCCGCCGGCGTCGTCGCCGAGTCGATGGTCGCGCTCGTCGTGGCTCAGGCCGCACTCGAAAAGTTCGGTGGTGATTCCATTGCTGAAACCACTGCCAACTACCGTCGTTACGCCGAGGGCATCGCAGCCCGACCGCCTCGATAGGACTCACGTATCGATGAAGCCGAAGGCTGTACTCATCGGTCCGCCCGGTGCCGGCAAATCGACCATCGGTCGACGTCTCGCGCAGGCACTCGAACTCGAGTTGGTCGATACCGACGCCGAGATCGAACGGACCACGGGTAGGACGATCCCGGAGATCTTCACCCATGACGGAGAGCCTCGGTTTCGTGAAATCGAGGAATCGGTGGTTCGCGAAGCATTGCAGTCCACCGACGGAATCGTCTCGCTCGGCGGTGGTGCGATCCTCTCCGATCGCACGCGCGAACTGCTCCAGGGGCACACGGTCATCTACCTCGAGATCAGTGTCGCCGAAGGGCTTCGCCGCACGGGGGCGAACAATCATCGCCCGCTGCTGGCCGGCGGAGATCCCAAGGTCAAGTACCAGGAGTTGATGAGGCGTCGTCGTCCGCTGTACCGGCGTTCGGCCACGATTCGGATTCGGACCGACGGCCGAAGTCCGGCGCGTGTCGTCGGGCAACTGGTGTCGAAACTTCAAGACAAATGAACAACCGGAGCGGAGTAGTGGAGCAGTGACCGAACCCGTACGTGTAGAGGTGAAGACCGCAAGTCCTTACCCGGTCGTGATCGGCCGCGGCCTGCTCGGTGATCTCGTTGCCGAGTTCGACGGCGCGCGCACTGTCGCGATCTTCCATCAGCCGCCGCTGGCAGAGACCGCGGAGGCCGTACGGGCTGCGTTGGCGGAGAAGGGAATCGACGCCCACCGTATCGAGATCCCCGATGCCGAGGACGGCAAGGATCTTGCTGTGGCGGGCTTCTGCTGGGACGTGCTCGGCCGGATCGGCCTGACTCGCAGCGACGCGATCATGAGCTTGGGCGGGGGAGCGGCGACCGACCTCACCGGCTTCGTCGCGGCTACGTGGATGCGCGGTGTCAAGGTAGTTCACGTCCCCACCACCTTGCTCGCGATGGTCGACGCAGCAGTGGGCGGCAAGACCGGTATCAACACCGAAGCGGGCAAGAACCTCGTCGGTTCGTTCCACGAGCCGGGAGCGGTGTTCATCGATCTCGCGACGCTCGAGACTGTGCCGCACAACGAGATCGTTGCCGGCATGGCCGAGGTCATCAAGACCGGATTCATCGCCGACCCGGTGATCCTGGATCTCATCGAAGCCGATCCCAAGGCAGCTCTCGATCCGTCGGGAACTGTTCTGCCCGAGTTGATTCGGCGCTCCGTAGAGGTCAAGGCCAAGGTCGTGGCCGCGGATCTGCGCGAGTCGGATCTGCGCGAAATCCTCAACTACGGCCACACCCTCGGCCACGCGATCGAACGTCGTGAGCGCTACAAGTGGCGCCACGGTGCTGCCGTCTCCGTCGGATTGGTTTTCGCTGCCGAACTCGGACGCCTCGCGGGCCGACTCGACGACGCCACCGCGGATCGTCACAAGTCGATCCTCGATCTCGTCGGGCTGCCGACGTCGTACGACGGTGATGCGTTCGGCGATCTGATGAAGGGAATGCAGACCGACAAGAAGAACCGTGCCGGGCTGCTGCGTTTCGTGGTCCTCGACGGACTGGCCAAGCCGGGTCGCCTCGAGGGGCCGGATCCGAGTCTGCTGGTTGCGGCGTACTCCGCGATTGCCCGCGATGCGAGGCCGGCCGGCGGAACGGTCCTGCTGTGAGGATCAACGTCGTCAACGGACCCAATCTGGGGCGTCTGGGTAAGCGTCAGCCCGAGGTCTACGGCGCGACCACACACGACGATCTGATCGAATTGTGCGTCGCGGCAGGCAAGGAGCTCGGCGTCGAGGTGATCGTCCGTCAGAGCGATCACGAAGGCGATCTGCTCGGTTGGATCCACGACGCGGCGGACGCGGGGGAACCGGTGATCCTCAATGCCGGTGGCTTGACGCACACGTCGGTGGTCCTGCGAGATGCATGCGCCGAACTGACCGCAGGTCTCGTCGAGGTACACATCTCGAACGTTCATGCGCGAGAAGAGTTTCGGCACCACTCCTACCTGAGTCCGATTGCGACCGGAGTGATCGTCGGACTCGGCGTCGCCGCGTATCCGCTGGCGATCAGGTTCCTCGCCGAGCGAGGCTGAACGAGGCAAGTCGAAAAAATAGTCACACGAATGCGGCCCCGAGGAGAATATCCTCGGGGCCGCATTCGGTTGTGTGGACGGCGGGCGTTACTGCTCGCGCTTGCCCAGATCGATCGCTGGGAAGACCGCGGTATCGGCGTCGGATTCCTCGACGGACATCGCGGCTCCGCTGTATGCGTGCTGCTCGGTGGGGGAGTCGTAGCCCTCGCTGACGGGCACCGGTTCGTGGTGACGCTCGTGGGACGGGGTCTGCGGAGCTGTTCCGTTCTTGCGCTGTTCACGGCTGACGAAGAAGCGTCCGACAGTGATGGCGATCATGGCGGGGACGAAGATGAGAAGGATCGTGAACGCCGCACCGGAGGTCACCTCGAAGAACAAGCCCTGCTGGGTCAGTTCGAGGGAGGGGACGAGGCTGAGTGCCCAGCTGGCAGCGCCGGCGACGAACCCGCCGACCAATGCGGCCTTGAGCCACAGCATGGTCAGATCGGCGCCGTCCTCGGGTTCGGGGAAGTTCCGGCGGTCACGAATGCCGTCGATACCACCCCAGATCGCGGCGAAGACGATGACGATCAACAGGGACAGCCAGCGCAGGGTGGACCCCTGAAGTGGCCACTGTGCGATCGCTGCACCGAGCAACGCACGAAACACAACATGTATCAGGGCCATGCCGAGGCCACGTACCAACCACGCATTCATGGGTACAGCCTAACTAGAACCCATTACACCTTGTGGCCTAACCCACACTTATTGCTGTAACCGCGAGTTTCGAGTTGATCGGCAGGTCTGCGCGGGCGGTAGGTTCGAGGGATGCCGGTCGACTTCAGAACACGCCGTGAATCCCTCAGACGCCTCCTCTCGGAGCGCGAACTCGACGCGATTCTCGTCACAGATCTCCTCAACATCAGATACCTCACCGGTTTCACCGGTTCCAATGCGGCGCTCGTCGTCAGTGCATCCGATTCAGCGTCCGACGAGCGTGAGACGGTGATCTGCACCGACGGCCGCTACGTGACGCAGGTGTCAGAGCAGGTGCCGGACCTTCGGGCCGAAATCGCCCGTTCGAGTGCTGCGCACTTGATCGAGAAGTCCACGGCGCCCGTTCTCGCGTTCGAGTCACATGTGGCGACGTTCGCCGAACATCGGGCTTGGACCGAAGCAGCGCCGAAGATCCGGTTCGAACCGGTGAGTGGACTCGTCGAACAATTGCGCATGGTCAAGGACGAGTACGAGGTGGAGTTGTTGCGAGCCGCGTGCACCGCAGCCGATGTCGCGTTGGCGCAGTTGATCGCTCGCGGCGGTCTGCGACCTGGCCGAACAGAACGAGAGGTCGGCCGCGAGCTGGAAAATCTGATGCTCGACAACGGGGCGGACGGTATTTCCTTCGAGACGATCGTGGCGGCCGGCGCCAACTCGGCGATTCCGCATCACCGACCGACCGACGCGATCCTGGCGTCGGGTGACTTCGTGAAACTCGACTTCGGCGCCCAGGTCGGTGGGTACCACTCGGACATGACACGGACCTACGTGCTCGAGTCCGTTTCCGATTGGCAACGGGAGATTTACGAGCTCGTCGCGCGTTCGCAAGCTGCCGGTTGCGACGCGCTCGCGCCGGGTGTCGAATGTGCGGCAGTCGACGCCGTCGCCCGTGCGGTGATCGACGATGCAGGCTACGGCGAGTTGTTCCTGCACGGCCTCGGCCACGGTGTGGGGCTCGAAATCCACGAAGCACCGGGGATCGGCAAGCTCGGCACCGGTACACTTCTTTCCGGCGCGGCGGTGACCGTCGAGCCGGGCGTGTACTTCTCCGGGCGCGGAGGTGTACGGATCGAGGACACGCTCGTTGTTCGTGAGCAGGGGCCAGAGCTGCTCACACTGACCGCAAAAGACCTTACCGTCGTCTGAGACGGTTTCCCGACCCCTAGGAGACGCGAAGCAAGTGGCTTCCACCAGTGATTTCAAGAATGGTCTGGTTCTGCAGATCGAAGGCCAGCTGTGGACGATCATCGAGTTCCAGCACGTCAAGCCCGGCAAGGGCCCTGCCTTCGTGCGCACCAAGCTCAAGAACGTGCTCTCGGGCAAGGTAGTGGACAAGACGTTCAACGCCGGTGTGAAGGTCGAGACCGCCACGGTCGACCGTCGTGACATGACGTACCTGTACCACGACGGCAGCGACTACATCTTCATGGACGGCGACACCTACGACCAGGTGTCGATCAGCGAGTCCACCGTCGGCGACCAGTCGCGTTTCCTGCTCGAGAACATGGCAGTCCAGGTCGCGACCCACGAAGACGTTCCCCTCTTCGTCGAGCTTCCGGTCACCGTCGAGCTCGTCGTCAAGCACACCGATCCGGGCCTGCAGGGCGACCGCTCCACCGGCGGCACCAAGCCTGCCACCCTCGAGACCGGTGCCGAGATCAACGTCCCGCTCTTCATCAACACCGGTGACAAGCTCAAGGTCGATTCCCGTGACGGCAACTACCTCGGGCGTGTGAATTCCTGAGTGTCCGGCACACATAAGAAACTCGGTGCACGCCACAAGGCGCGCAAGCGTGCCGTCGACTTCCTCTTCGAAGCCGAGGCACGTGATCTCGATCCGGTCGCACTGGCGTCGGAGCGTTCTGATCTGTCCGTCAAGGACGACGCGGTAGCACCCGTCGCGGCCTACACCGTCACGTTGGTGTCCGGCGTTGCGGAGAATCTGGACCGGATCGATCAGGTCATCTCCTCGCATCTGCAGGACTGGACGCTCGAGCGTCTGCCCGCCGTCGACCGTGCGATTCTGCGTATCGCCGTGTGGGAGCTCTTCCACGCGACGGACGTTCCGCCGGTTGTCGCCGTGGACGAGGCCGTCGAACTCGCGAAGCAGCTCTCGACGGACGACTCTCCGGGATTCGTCAACGGAATCCTCGGCCAGGTCGTTCTCGTTGCGCCGCAGGTTCGATCGGCTGCGGCCGCGACCTCCCAGCGCGCGCAGGAATCGGATTCGGGTACCGAGTAGCAAGTTTTGTTCCACCACCGCCGTGCGAGTGTCACCGTGCGCGTTGTGTGTCTGCACACAACCGGTCGGAGTCGCTGCTCGCACGGCGGGATCAGGTCTGTCGGCTGATAGGGTGGGGACCGTCAGACATCCTTTAACGATCCGTCCAGTGAGGCGGAGAAGGAGGTCGCTGCATGAGCGTGCCCGAAGGGTCTCGCCCATCCGATCTTGCAGGTCCAGGTAACTCGAAGGCGCCGGTCGGTGCCGAGGCAGGTAGCGAAACCCGCGAATTGTTGTCCGCCCAGGATGTGGGCCGGACCATCGCGCGGATCGCTCACGAGATCATCGAGAAGACCGCACTCGACGGACCCGAGGGAACTGCCCCTCGTGTGGTCCTGATCGGGATCCCGACGCGTGGAACCACCCTCGCCACGCGACTGCGCGCCAAGATCGAAGAATTCTCCGGTGTGCGACTTCCCATCGGATCTCTCGACATCACCCTCTACCGCGACGATCTCCGGAACAAGCCGCACCGCCCGCTCGAGCGCACGTCCGTCCCCGAGGGTGGCGTCGACAATGCGCTGGTCGTTCTCGTGGACGACGTCCTCTTCTCCGGTCGCACCGTGCGCTCGGCACTCGACGCGTTGCGCGATCTGGGCCGCCCCCGCGCGGTCCAACTCGCAGTGCTCGTGGATCGTGGTCACCGCGAACTCCCGCTGCGCGCCGACTACGTCGGCAAGAACGTCCCGACCGCGAGGTCCGAGGACGTCAAGGTTCTCCTCCAGGAGCACGACGGCAGGGAAGCGGTAGTCATCTCCGGGGGTAAGAGCGCGTGAAGCACCTACTTTCCATCGCGGACCTCGATCGTGAGTCCGCGGTAGAACTTCTCGACGAGGCAGAACGGTTCGAGCAGGCACTTCTGGGACGAGAGGTACGCAAGCTCCCGACGCTGCGCGGACGCACGGTCATGACGGTGTTCTTCGAGAACTCGACGCGCACCCGGGTGTCTTTCGAGGTGGCAGGCAAATGGATGAGTGCCGACGTCATCAATGTCAGCGCATCCAGTTCCTCGGTGTCCAAAGGTGAATCCCTGCGCGATACCGCGATGACCCTGCGCGCGGCCGGTGCCGACGCACTCATCGTGCGCCACCCGGCTTCGGGCGCCGCCCACCAGATCGCAAAGTGGACCGGAGCGGCCGACGACGGTGGCCCGGCAGTCATCAACGCAGGTGACGGCACGCACGAGCACCCCACTCAGGCGCTTCTCGACGCTTTGACCCTTCGCCAGCGTCTCGGCGACATCGAGGGCAAGCGGATCGCCATTGTCGGCGACATCCTGCACAGCCGTGTCGCCCGCTCCAACGCACTGCTGCTCTCGATGCTCGGTGCCGAGGTTGTTCTTGTTGCGCCGCCGACACTGCTGCCGGTCGGTGCGCACACGTGGCCGGTCACGGTCTCGCATTCGCTCGACGCGGAACTGCCCGGACTCGACGCGGTGCTGATGCTGCGGGTTCAGGCCGAACGCATGAACGGTGGCTTCTTCCCGTCGCAGCGCGAGTACTCGATCAACTACGGCCTGTCCGAGAAGCGGCTGGCGATGCTGGCCGATCACGCGGTGGTCCTGCACCCCGGCCCGATGCTGCGCGGCATGGAGATTGCATCCGCCGTTGCCGATTCCTCCAAAACTGCTGTACTGCAACAGGTTACCAACGGCGTACACATGCGCATGGCTGTCTTGTTCCGACTGCTGGTCGGGTCGGAGGACGGTGCGCTGTGACCAGAAACGAGAACGGAGAATCACCCGTGAGTGTCCTGCTCCGCGGAGTCCTGATCTACGGAGAAGGTGAGCCCACCGACGTACTCGTCGGCGACGGCACGATCCTCGAGATCGGCGTGGACCTCGATCCGGCCACGGCATCCGAGGTGATCGATGCCGGCGGGCAGATCCTGCTTCCCGGCTTCGTGGACCTGCACACACATCTGCGTGAGCCCGGCCGCGAAGACACCGAGACCATCGAAACCGGAAGCTCGGCAGCGGCTCTGGGTGGATACACCGCGGTCTTCGCGATGGCCAACACGAGTCCCGTCGCCGATTCGGTGGTCATCACCGATCACGTCTGGCGACGCGGGCAGGAAGTCGGCCTCGTCGACGTCCACCCCGTCGGCGCAGTCACAGCGGGCCTGGAAGGCAAGCAACTCGCCGAGATGGCGACCATGGCCGCAGGCGTCGGCAAGGTCAAGATGTTCTCCGACGACGGCCACTGCGTCTACGACCCACTGATCATGCGTCGCGCGCTCGAATACTCCAGCTCACTGGGCGTCCTGATCGCCCAGCACGCGGAAGAGCCGCGTTTGACCGTCGGTGCGGTCGCCCACGAGGGCCCCACGGCCGCGCGTCTCGGCCTGGCCGGATGGCCGCGCGCAGCCGAAGAATCGATCGTGGCCCGCGACGCACTGCTCGCGCGTGACGCCGGCGCCCGCGTTCACATCTGCCACGCCTCCACCGCCGGAACCGTCGAACTCGTGAAGTGGGCTCGCAGCCAAGGGATTTCGATCACCGCCGAGGTCACCCCGCATCACCTGCTCCTCGACGATTCACGGCTCGAGACGTACGACGCGATCAACAAGGTCAACCCGCCCTTGCGTGAGGCCAGTGATGTTGCCGCGCTGCGCAAGGGTCTGGCCGAGGGAATCATCGACTGCGTCGCGACCGACCATGCTCCGCACGCCGAGCAGGACAAGTGCTGCGAGTTCGCAGCCGCTCGCCCTGGAATGCTCGGCCTCGAGACCGCACTCTCGATCATCGTGCAGACGATGGTCCAGCCCGGCCTGTTGGACTGGCGCGGTGTTGCCCGGGTCATGAGCGAGCGCCCCGCGGCAATCGTGGGCCTCGACGATCAGGGCCGTCCCATCGAGGTGGGGGAGCCCGCGAACCTGACATTGGTCGATCCGTCGGCCGAGTGGACGGTCCACGGTCCCGACCTGGCGAGTGTCGCGCATAACACTCCGTACGAGTCGATGACATTGCCCGCTCGGGTCACGACCACACTGTTACGTGGCCGCATCACCGCACACGACGGGAATGTGCGGCTGCGGAGTAGCGAGGAGTAGCGCGTCATGGACAGAGCACTGTGGATCATCGGTCTGGCGATCTTCTGGGTCGCGATGATCGGCCTGATGTACGTCGGCTGGCGTGGACGCGCTCGACGCCAGAAAGACAAGATCGGCGAACTGCCGACGGTCCCGGCAACCCTGGGTGAACTGCTCGTCCTGCCGACCACCGGCCTGTACGTCGGCAGCACCATCGCAC
>NZ_CAURKP010000105.1:0-19036 GCF_963525155.1 uncultured Rhodococcus sp. | reverse complement strand
AGAAGCGCGTCCACACCCTCACTCTGCCTGACGTCTGCGGTGTGTCCAAAACAGACACACCGCAGCAATTCCGGAACCGGTCCGCATCGAGTCCGTCTTGTAACGGCCGGCGATGGGTCCGAATGCGGCGTCCGCCGAGGCGGGCCGCCGTTCGAATGTGCTCACGTCACCCCTGCTCAGGGGCCGGACTGCGGTCGAGACCATCATTTCTGGCTGTAGAAACCCGTCTCGGCGATCCGACGGCGCTCCTCGGCGGAAACGTCGATGTCGGCCGGTGAGAGAAGAAACACTTTGGTGGCTACCTTGTCGAAAGAACCACGCAATGCGAACGCCAGGCCGGCCGCGAAATCGACCAGACGCTTCGCGTCGGCGTTGCTCATGTCGACCAGATCCATGATGACGGGAGTGCCGTCCCGGAACCGCTCACCGATGGTGCGGGCCTCTGCGTAGCTCTGCGGACGCAGTGTCGTGATCTTGGCGAGCGGGCCGCCGTCGTCGACAACCGGCGCACGTCGCGCTTCGGGTCGCTCTGCGCGCGCGTCGACCGCGAGGTTGCCACGGCTTGCCGGGCGCGGCGCCATCGCCGGGCGGCTGCTGCGGCTGGGAACGGTGTCGACGCGGGGCCGGGAATCGTAGCGATCGAACTCCGCGTCCTCTTCGTCACGACGACTGGGCGCGTAGCTCGCCTTCGAGAAGGCAGGTTCGACGAACTCGCGGTCGTCGCGCTCGGCATAGCCGTCGTGACTACGACGGGGTGCGCGGCGAGCCTGATCGGGCTCCTCCACGTATTCGTCCTCGTAGTCATCGAGGGGAACCATGCCGAAGTAAGCCTTGAACTTATGCAGGTTGCTCATTGATCGACCTTCCTTGGCGCGGCGGAATCAATCCGACTGCGACCGGTCGCAGCGGTGTGGACGGGTTGGGCGATCACCTGAGCGATCACCTCGAGATTACTGGTCGTGAGCCGAGCAGTGCGGTTCCGACACGCACGCAGGTTGATCCGTGGCGCACTGCAGCCTCCAGATCGCCGGTCATACCGGCCGAGAGTTCGGTTGCCCGGGGATGCGATTCGAGGATCAAAAGATGTGCCCTGCGGAGGATTTCGAACTGCTCGTCCGGATCTGATCCAAGCGGCGGGACGGCCATCAGTCCCGCGAATTCGAGACCTTCGGCTGATTCGATCCGCTCGGCGAGAGGCGTTAGCTCGCCCGTCGGAACTCCGCCACGCGCGGGGTCTCCGTCGAGACTTACCTGGATGAGCGCCCGGAGCGGCTCCGTGCGCTCACCGTCCGACAAAGCACTCAGCGCAGCCCGATCGAGTGCATCGGCCAGTCGCGCACTGTCCACCGAGTGAATTGCATAGGCCCACTTCGCTACCGACCGAGCTTTGTTGCGCTGCAACTGTCCGATCATGTGCCAGCGAACCGGATCATCGATCGCGCCCGTCTGTGCAGCGCCGTCGAAGTCCGCGACCTTCTCCACTGCTTCCTGCTCACGAGACTCACCGAATTCACGGCACCCCAGCTCGTACAGGATTCGAGCGTCGGACGCCGGAAAGAATTTGGTCACCGGCAGCAGTGCTACGTCGGAAACCTCGCGACCGGCGGCAAGGCAGGCGGCCGCCAATCGCGCCCTCACCGAGTCGAGTGCCGTCGATATTTCTGTCAGCCGCATTTCCGTCTCGCGCATTTCTGCCTAGACGGTTTCCTGTGCTGCGGGCGCTTCCATCCAGATCACTGCAGCTTGACGCCCGGTCGGAGATTCTCGGCGATGACTGAACAACGCGCGATCCTCGATCGTGCACCGCGGGTCCTCGGCGACACCGGACACACCCGCGGCGAGCAACTGCTTACGCAGTCCCGCACGCAGATCGAGCCCCGGCGTGCCCTTCTCGGTGCGAGTTGCACTGCCCGGCAAGTGCTTTTCCACGTCCACGCGCATCGCAGCGGGTACCTCGTACTGGCGTCCGCTCGCAGCCGGACCGAGGAAGGCGCCGATACGCGAAACGTCCGCGCCCTGACGCACCATCTCCGCGAGGACGCGCGGGACGATACCGATGCGGGCACCGATCCGTCCGGCATGAACGGCCGCGATCACACCGGCCTCCTCGTCGGAGAGCAGAACGGGAACACAATCTGCACTGAGGGTGGCGAGCGCCAGGCCGGGAACAGTAGTGACCAGAGCATCCGTCACCGGAATCACTTCGTCGGTCGGTTCCGTCACGACAGTGACGTTGCGCGAATGGATTTGTTCCATCCACACGAGATGGTCAGGCTCGACGCCTATTTCGCGTGCCAGACGTCGGCGATTCGCATCGACGGCTGCCGGATCGTCTCCGACGTGATCGCCGAGATTGAACGACTCGTACGGTGACGCGGAAACACCACCGGCTCGGCTGGTCACGACGCGGCGAATGCGGGTGCGGGTGGTCGACTTCTCGGTACTCAAGATAAGTGTGCTCACAAACGTCGAAAGTTGTCGTCCGGCTCAGACGTGACCGGACATCCAGTCAAGAACAGGGTACCCAGAAATTCCGGGCACCCTGTTCTCGAAACTGTTTGTAGCCCTACGTCAGCGACGCATGAAGACCGGCACGTCGACGTCGTCGTCGCCCTCGTCTTCCTGGACCGGCGCATGGCGGGGGCCACCGATCGGAGGCAAGCTGCCCGAACCGGTGGTCTCGCGCGCTGCGGAAATCGGCTGCTCGCCAGCAGGTTCGGCGGCCACCGGTGACCGGCCGACCTCACCCGCGCGCCCGGCGCCGATAGCTCCACGTCCCTGCGCGGTCGACTCCACGGGACGACGAGCCGGAGCTCCTCCGTCGAATCCCGCAGCGATGACCGTCACACGAACCTCGTCACCGAGTGAATCGTCGATGACCGTTCCGAAGATGATGTTGGCGTCGATGTGGGCAGCTTCCTGCACCAGCGAAGCCGCCTCGTTGATCTCGAACAGACCCAGATCGCTACCGCCGGCGATCGACAGAAGCACGCCGCGGGCGCCTTCCATCGAAGCTTCGAGGAGCGGGGAATTGATCGCGGATTCCGCCGCCTTGATCGCGCGTCCCTCGCCCCGCGAGGAACCGATTCCCATCAACGCACTACCGGCACCGGACATGACACCCTTGACGTCCGCGAAGTCGACGTTGATCAGACCCGGAGTGGTGATGAGGTCGGTGATGCCCTGGACGCCGTTGAGGAGAACCTCGTCCGCGCTGCGGAACGCGTCCATCAGGCTGACGGCCGCGTCACCCAGCTGGAGCAGGCGATCGTTGGGAATGACGATGAGCGTGTCGCAGGACTCGCGGAGCGCCTGGATTCCGGTATCCGCCTGTCCCCCACGACGCTTGCCCTCGAAAGAGAACGGTCGCGTCACGACACCGACGGTGAGTGCGCCCAGCTTCCGGGCGATGCTTGCCACGACAGGGGCACCACCGGTTCCGGTGCCACCGCCCTCGCCTGCGGTCACGAACACCATGTCGGCGCCCTTGATGACCTCTTCGATCTCGTCCTTGTGATCTTCGGCTGCCTTGCGACCCACTTCCGGGTCGGCACCGGCGCCGAGGCCACGGGTCAATTCACGACCGACGTCGAGCTTGACGTCGGCGTCACTCATCAGAAGGGCTTGCGCGTCCGTGTTGACCGCGATGAACTCGACTCCCTTGAGTCCCTGTTCGATCATGCGGTTGACTGCGTTCACGCCGCCGCCGCCGATGCCGACGACCTTGATTACGGCGAGGTAGTTGTGCGGGGGCGTCATCGGCTCTCGCCTTCCGTGTCGTGTTTCACGCTGCTTGTCAGTGCTGCTGTCTTTGTTACTGCTGTTTTTGTAGCTTCATGCTCTTCGAGAACAACCCTAAACCTCAACCACAGGGTTAGAGTTATGTCAAGTATTCGATCTGAAACGAAACGCTATGCACCGTCGTCGCGTTCCGCCATTAGGCGCGCCGAGACACACCGAAGTATTTGCTGCGCACTGACGCACGGCTGCACCGTGCGCTATCGGACCGTCGGAAGATCGGGACTGGACACGTCGTACGTCTGCCCCGGTTGGGTCAACAGCGGAAGCGTCACAGCAGCCTTACGATCCGAGTGCTCGACACCGCCCCAGTTTACGACGCGACCGTCGAGCAGAGTCAGCGTGACACTCGAAATCGACCGAGCGGCAACCTCTCCCACCTGAAATCTCAGATCCGGCGGCAACACCGACAACACCTCGAGCGCGGCAAGCGTCGGCTCGTCGTTCCACCCGGGCGTCGGTGTCACCAGACGCGGAACCCCGGGCGGCGGGACGCCCATCTCGAAGTCGACGCCCTTCTCGTCCAGCAGGTGTGCACCCTCAGGTGAGTCGACGAAGACGACCGGTACCCGTTCGGTGACGGTGACGCGGATAGTCGACGGATACATCCGCTGCACACGAGCCGAGGCCACCTTCGGAATCGTCGCCACACGTGCGGCGGCGGCGCCGGTGTCTACCCGCATCAACGGCTGACCGGTCGGTACGGCCAGGAGCGAAAGGATCTGTTCCTCACTGACGGTCGTCGCACCGAGAACTTCGGTGCCCCGGACCGAGAGCACCGGAGACAACCAAGCCGTCAACGCAATTCCCACCACCAGCACGATTGCCAGCGGTGCCACGATCAGCGGTCGCTTGAACCACTTACGAGTCGGTGTGGGTTCGGGAGCCGGCTCCGTCGACCGCGTCGAGTATCGCGATTCGGTGCGAGTACTGCGCCGACGCGTACTGGTCGCTTGTCTGGCTCGAGGATCTCGACGCCCGCGCCGACTTCGTGCGTCGGGTGTCATCGCGGCGCGGGATGCGGCGCCGAACGCAAAGCATCGAGGATCTGTTTGCCGAGCATGGTCACGTCACCGGCACCCATCGTGATGACGATGTCGCCGGGGTGAGCCAACGCCGCCACCTGCTTCGGCGCCTGTGACAGATCCGGTTGATAGTGAACAGGTTTCGTGACCGACTGAGCGACCAGCGCTCCACTGACGCCCGGCATCGGCTCTTCGCGAGCGCCGTAGACATCGAGAACGACAACCTCGTCGGCCAAGTCCAGCGCCTGCGCGAACTCCTCGGCAAACGCGGCGGTGCGTGAATAGAGATGAGGTTGGAAGACCACGATCACGCGTCCGGCTGCCGAATTGGTCGACGACGAATCGTCCTCCGGTCGAACCAGATCCGCCGCCGCACCGAGAACCGCCCGAACTTCGGTCGGATGATGGGCGTAGTCGTCGAACACCCGGACACCACGCTCGCGGCCGGTGAACTGGAACCGGCGGTGTACGCCACCGAATCCGGCGAGCCCCTCGACGATCTCCTCCGTCTCGGCGCCGGCGTCACGGGCAGCCAGTAGAGCCGCAAGTGCGTTGAGCGCCATGTGACGACCCGGCACTGCCATCCGCACGGTTCGCGCGGCGCTCTCGCCGGCCAGGTGGAACTGCAGGACTCCCCCGACGTCGTGCGCATGGAAGCCCAGTAGTCGGACTCCGACCTCGACACCGTCGACAGGCTCGAAGGCTTTGCCCGCCTCCACTTCCTGCGCGTCTGCCGATCCGTAACCGAGGACCCGGATGTCCGAACGGCCCGAGGCCACGATTCGCTTCGCGAGATCCGCCGATCCCGGGTCGTCGAGGCAAGCAATCAAGAGCCCACCCGGACGCAACTTGTCGACAAAATCGTCGAACACCTTCACATACGCTTCGACGCTGCCGAAATAGTCGAGGTGATCGGCCTCGATGTTGGTCACGACGATCACGTTGGGGTCGTACTGCAGCAGCGACCCGTCACTCTCGTCCGCCTCGGCGACAAAGACGTCACCGCTGCCGTGATGGGCATTCGTTCCCGCTTCGTTGAGTTCGCCGCCAACGGCAAACGAAGGGTCGAAACCACAGTGCTGCAGGGCGACCACGAGCATCGAGGTCGTCGACGTCTTGCCGTGTGTACCCGAAACCAGGAACGTGCGATTGCCCTGCATCAGAGATGCAAGGACAGCCGGCCGAAGAATCACCGGGATTCCGCGGCGAGCGGCCTCGACGAGTTCCGGGTTGTCCTTCGGGATAGCCGCGTGCGTCGTGACGACGACGGTCGGACCACCCGGCAGCAGGTCGAGAGCATCGGCGTCGTGGCCGATCCGGACCTGCGCCCCGCGTGCACGGAGCGCCAGGACTCCTCGGCTCTCCTTGGCGTCCGAACCCGAGACAAGACCCCCGCGGGAAAGCAGGATTCGCGCGATGCCGGACATACCGGCGCCGCCGATTCCGACCATGTGTACTCGCTCGAGGTGGGCGGGCAGCGCGGTCATCGGTTTCCCCTTGCGTTTTCCTGGACGGCGTTTTCCTTTGCCGCGATGTCGAGCACGATCCGTGCGATCTCGGTTGCCGCGGTGCGGTGCCCGACGTTGGCAGCGCCACTGCTCATCTTGTCGAGGCGCGCGCTGTCGCTCAGCATCGGGACGACGGTACCGGCGACGAACGTCGGCGTGAGCTCGTTGTCGGAGACGATGATCGCGCCGCCCGCTGCGACAACGGGTTTCGCGTTGAGTTCCTGCTCACCATTGCCGTGCGGCAACGGAACGTAGACGGCCGGCAGCCCGACCGCCGAGACCTCGGCGACGGTCATCGCGCCCGAACGACAGATAGTCGCGTCGGCTGCGGCATACGCGAGATCCATCCGCGAAAGATAAGGAACAGCCACATACGGTGCCGTCTCCGAGTACTGCGTGACCTCGAGGGAGTTCTTGGGTCCGTGTGCGTGAAGGACCGAGATCCCGGCCTTCGCCAGTTCTTCCGCTGCTCCGGACACCGCGTCGTTGAGCGACTTCGCGCCTTGCGATCCGCCGAAGACGAGCAGAACGGGACCGTCCTGAGGAAGTCCGAAGTACTCGCGAGCTTGCGAGCGGAGTCCCGCTCGATCGAAATTGGCGATCGACGCGCGAACCGGGATGCCAACGATCTCGGCGTCCTGATCGCCGCGGTTCTTCACTCCGGAACCCGGAACAGCGGCAAGCACCCGCGTCGCCAGGCGAGCACCGATCTTGTTCGCGATACCGGCGCTCGCGTTTGCCTCGTGGATGACGATCGGAATCTTGCGCCGGCGCCGAAGAACACCACCACGTGCGGCAAGATACGCCGGAAGCGCGACGTAACCACCGAAACCGACGATCACGTCGGCGTCGACGGAATCGAGTACCTCGCGGGTCTTGCGCACCGAGGCGAGGATGCGTGTCGGCAGTTTGACGAGATCCATCGTGGGCTTACGAGGAAGCGGAACCGGGGGAATGAGCTCGAGCGTGTACCCGCGAGCCGGCACCAAGGTGGTTTCGAGACCACGCGCCGTCCCGAGCGCAGTGATTCTGGTGTCGGGTGCAGCGGCCTTGACTGCGTCCGCGACAGCAAGTGCGGGTTCGATGTGACCAGCCGTGCCTCCCCCTGCCACCACTACCGACAGAGCCGATTTGTTGCCGCTCACCTACGAATTCCTCGCTCTCGAACTTCTCGTGAATCTTGTGCCCTACGTGTCGGCGCCTGCCGACGCTGACCATTCTGCCCTCCCGCGGTGCGCTTCCGTGACCCAGCGGCCGCACCTCGGTTGGAATCCGAGGAAGGGCGAGCACCTTGATCTGCCCGCTTGCGTCGATCGCCCGTCTCGATCGCGCGCCGGCCGTCGCGTCCGCGTGCCGGTTCGATCTGCCGTGCGGGCTTCGGTCGACGGATCGGCCGGCCCCCTGACGGCGGGTGGTACAGCACGGGCTTCGGCAGTCTGAGCAACTTCGAGATCTTGCCGTCCTGCCCGGAGTTCAGAGCGGCAACTGCTTCGGGCTCGTGGCGCGCTGCATTGGCGATGACACCGAACATGAACAACGTGATCGCCAAGGACGAACCGCCGGCGGAGACCAAGGGCAACTGGAGTCCGGTCACCGGCAGCAGTCCGATGACGTAACCGATGTTGATCATTGCCTGGCCGACGATCCAGGTAGTTGCAGTGGCCGACAGGAGCCGCCAGAACGGATCGATGCTGCGGGCTGCGATCCGCAATCCCGTGTAGACGAATACAGCGAACAAACCGATCACCACTGCGCAGCCGACAAATCCCAACTCTTCGCCGATGATCGCGAAGATGAAGTCGTTGTGCGCGTTGGGTAGGTAGTTCCACTTGGCGACGCTCTGACCGAGTCCACGTCCGAAAAAGCCCCCGTCGGCGAGCGAATACAAAGCCTGCTTGGCCTGATAGTTGTTGCCCTGCAGGTCGTCGCTCTTGTTGAAGAAGGCTTGAACTCGATCGGAACGATAACCGGCCGTCATCGCCAGCACGCCCGCCACGACGACGCCCGTCACCGCTATCGACCCGAAGAGCTTCAGTGGCAGCCCACCGAACCACAGCAGGGCGCCGACGATGATTCCCAATGCGATGGTCGTACTGAGGTTCGGTTGCGCGACGACCAGCGCGAAGACCAGCATTGCTGCGGGCACGAGCGGAATCAGGATCGACTTCACGGATCGGTCGTCCGGCCGCCGCGAAGCCAACAGATGGGCGCCCCAGATCGCCAACGCGACCTTCATGATTTCCGAGGGCTGCACCGAGAACCCGCCGACGTTGAACCAGCGACGCGCGCCCTGCGCTTCTGTGCCGATTCCCGGAATCAGGACGAGTACCAGCATGATCAGCACGACGACGAACAGCGGAAACGAATACTGCCGGAGCACTCTCGCCGGGATCCGCAGCGCGACGTAGAAGAGCACAGCTCCGAGAATCGCGAAGATCAACTGCTGGGTGAACAACGAATACGCCGAGCCACCGGACACGTACTGCTCGACGCTCGACGCCGACAGAACCATCACGAGCCCCAAGACAGTCAACATCGTGGCAATCGTCACCACCAGGTGGAACGACGCCAACGGCCGCGCCAACCAGGCACCGATTCGGGTCTTGGGACCCTTGGTCATCGCAAGTTCCCGGCTTGGCCAAGCGAATCCGTGAACGGATCGGGTAATGCGGCTACGGCGGCGGCGAAGCTGTCACCACGATGTCCGTAGCTGGCGAACATGTCCAAGGACGCGGCGGCCGGGGCGAGTACAACTGCATCACCGGGGGACGCCAACTCGGCAGCTTCGACTACCACTGCGGCCATGACGGCATCCGCGTCGGCACCCGACGGCAGCCGGATGGTGAGAGTCGAGTTGCTGCTGTTTTCGCTCACCACTGCATCGTCCCCCGACATCACGTGCACCACGGGAACATCGGGCGCGTGTCGCGCGAGCGCGTCCTCGATCACACCAGCGTCACGCCCGAGGAGGACAGCGCCGGAGAGTCGAGGGCCGACTTCGCTCACCAATTGGTCGACGCTGGCTCCCTTGAGCAGACCGCCTGCAACCCAGACGACGCGATCGTGTGCGAGTAACGACGGCCTGGCTGCGTGCGGATTGGTGGCCTTGGAATCGTCGATGTACACAACGGACCCGACACGGCCGACCAGCGCCCCTCGGTGTGGGCCGACCTTGTGTGCGGCCAGACCGCGTTCGACGACGTCTGCCTCGAATCCGAGTGCCCGCGCCAAGGCGGCGGCGGCCAGCGCGTCCATGACGCCTGCCGGGCCGGCGGGGTCTATCGACGCTGCTTCGGCCAAGCGGACGTGATCGCCGAATGCGTTGTCCACGAGGTGTCCCGCTTCGACACCCAGTTCTCCTTCGCCCGGTTCACCCAATCTGAACCCGGTGACAATGTCTGCAGTTGCGCGAGTTCCCAGTTCGGAAGCGATCGCGTCATCGAGGCCGACCACCGCGACCTTTCCGCTCAGCGCCCGCGACTTGGCCTCGGCGTACGCGCTCATTCCGCCGTGCCAGTCGAGGTGATCCTCGGCGACGTTGAGGACCACGCCGGCATCCGGACGCACCGAAGGCGCCCAGTGCAATTGGAAGGACGACAGTTCGACAGCGAGGTACTCCACGCGCGGCGACGTCTCGGCGAGTGCGTCGAGTATCGGCAGCCCGATGTTTCCGCAGGCTCGGCCGACAACTCCGGCGGCGTCGAGAATCGAGGCCAGCATCGACGTCGTCGTGGTCTTTCCGTTCGTCCCCGTCACGACGAGCCATTTACGCGGTGTGCCGAAGTGCCCGCTGTGGTCGACGCGCCAGGAGAACTCGACGTCTCCCCAGATGGGAATCCCGTGACCGGCGGCGGCTGCAAGGATCGGTGCATCCGGCCGAAAGCCGGGACTGGTGACTACGAGCCCGTACTCGGTGATCGAATCCGGAGCATCCTCGATCGAGGTGGTGGTCACCATGCCCGCGCCGAGCTCCGCGCAGCGCTCCGCGAAGTCCAAGGTCGAATCGGCAACCGTCACGACAGCACCGAGGGCGACGAGAGGTTCGATGGTCGCTTGACCGGACACCCGCCCACCGGCGACCAGCACTCGCGTACCGCGGAGCCAGGACAGGTCGTTCTCGGAATCCGCTGAGCTGGTCATGGTTTTCAGCCTCCGAGCGCTGCGAGGTATTCGCTGTAGAAGAGTGCCAATCCGATAGCCGACGCAATAGCCGCCAGCAACCAGAATCTGATGATGACCGTGGTTTCAGCCCACCCGGCGAGTTCGAAGTGGTGATGGAACGGCGCCATTCGGAAGACCCGCCGTCGGCTGGACCGGAACACCGCTACCTGGATCACCACCGACGCGGCCTCCGCGACGAACAGTGCACCGATGACCACCATCAACAGTTCCGTGCTGGTGGTGATCGACAATCCGGCGAGCATGCCGCCGAGGGCAAGAGAACCGGTGTCGCCCATGAAGATCTTGGCGGGTGCGGCATTCCACCAGAGGAATCCGATGCACGCGCCGGCGCCTGCCGCGCAGAGCACCGCAAGGTCGAGCGGGTCTCGGACGTCGTAGCAACCCTTGCCGGGATTCGTCTCGCACGAGTAGCGGAACTGCCAGAACGTGATGATGACGTAGGCGCCGAGAACGAAACTCATCGCACCGGCGGCCAATCCGTCGAGGCCGTCGGTCAGGTTGACGGCATTGGACCAGGCGCTGACCAGTAGGTAGCAGAAGGCGATGAAGACCACGGACCCGAGTGAGACGGTGGCGATGTCGCGCACGTACGACAGATGAACACTGCCCGGAGTCAGCCCGTCGTCACCGCGGAACTGAAGGGCCAGGATTCCGAAGGCAATGGCAGCGACGAACTGTCCGACCAGCTTCGCTGTCTTGTTCAGTCCCAGATTGCGCTGCTTGCGGATCTTGATGAAGTCGTCGAGGAAACCGACTCCACCGAGCGCGGTGGTCAGACCGAGAACGAGTAGGCCGGACGCCGACGGTCCCTCCGCGTTGTCCATGCCGAGACCGATGAGGTGTGAGCCGAGATAGCCGGCCCAGATTCCGGTCAGGATCGCGACGCCGCCCATTGTCGGCGTGCCGCGCTTGGCCTGGTGACTGGCTGGACCTTCGGTTCGGATCTCCTGCCCGAAACCTTGTTTCGAGAACGCCTTGATCAGGATCGGCGTGAGCATGATGGAGACCGCCAGCGCGATGCCTGCGGCGAGAAGAATCTGGATCACTGCGAATCCCCGCCGTTCTCGCCATCGGTGTTCGCGTCACCGGTGTTGTCGCTGGGCGTTGCGGCCAGTATCGCTTCGGCGACCGTCCACAGTTCCACCGACTTGGACGCCTTCACCAGGACGAGATCGCCCGGTTCGAGTTCCGCTTCGAGAATGGCGATTGCCGCAGCTGCGTCGGGCACGACGACGGACTCGTCACCCCACGACCCCTCCATCACCGCACCTTGATGCATCGCACGCGAGGTGCGGCCCGTTCCGACGACGATCAACTTGCTGACATCTAGTCTGACGGCCAGGCGACCGATCGCGTCATGCTCGACGACCGATTCCGGCCCGAGTTCACCCATCTCACCGAGCACAGCCCAGCTACGGCGCCCGAAGTGCCGATCCGATCGCGCCATGGACACCAACGCTTTGAGCGCAGCGCGCATGGAATCGGGATTGGCGTTGTAACTGTCGTTGACGACTGTGACGCCGTCGGCGCGCTCGGTGACTTCCATCCGCCTCGCGGACGCTGCCTTCGTGCCCTCGAGGACACGCGCGATGTCTGCAACCGCGAGGCCGTTCTCGAGTGCGACGGCCGCAGCGGCAAGAGCGTTGCTCACGTGATGTTCGCCGTGAACGGCCAGGCGAATACGCGCAGAACCCTGTGAACAGTTCAGTGTGAAAGAAGCCCTGGCCTGGTCGTCGACAACCACGTCGGTCGCCCGAACGTCGCAGTCTTCCGACTGGCCGACGAATACGATCCGGGCCTTGGTTCGACTCGCCATTGCGGCGACCATGCGGTCGTCGGCGTTGAGGACCGCAACTCCACCGTCGGCTGCCGACGGGAGTGCTTCCACCAGTTCACCTTTGGCGACCGCGATCGCTTCACGCGAACCGAACTCACCGAGATGGGCAGTGCCCACATTGAGAACTACGCCGATCTTCGGCGGCGCGATCTTCGTCAGTTCGCCGACATGACCGACCCCACGGGCCGACATCTCGAGAACGAGGAAGCGGGTCCTCTCGTCGGCGCGGAGCACTGTCCACGGCAGACCCAATTCGTTGTTGAACGACCCGGGGGGCGCAACCACCTCGCCGCACTCGCGCAGCAGCGCTGCTATCAGATCCTTGGTCGAGGTCTTGCCGGCAGAACCGGTGACACCGACCAGCGTCAGTCCACCATCGGCCGGTGTGCCATCAGTTGCCAGTTCGTCGACGACTGCTCGGGCCAGAAGGCCGAGGGCATGCAGGACCGCGGCTCCGGACCCGTCGGTGTCGTGTTCGAGCAGCATCACTGCACTGGGACCGTCGTTCGGCACCGATGGAACGACGATTGCCGGAACTCCGACCGGCCGCGCCGCGAGCACCGCCACAGCGCCCGCTGCCACCGCCGCTTCCGCGTGATCATGACCGTCGACACGCGCTCCGGGTAGGGCGAGGAAGAGCCCACCTGGAGCTACTTTGCGCGAATCGAATTCGACGGTTCCAGTCACCTGCGTCGACGAATCGTCGACGTCGTGCAGGGTTCCTCCGACGATCTCGGCGATCCGAGAGAGCGTCATCGGGATCATTGCTTGCCTCCATGTGCTGTGTTGATCGCGAATCGGCCGATCATTTCGCCCAACACCTCGCGGTCGTCGAACGGGTGTTTGACCCCGTCGATTTCTTGACCTACTTCGTGGCCTTTGCCTGCCAACAGGACGACATCTCCTGGCTGTGCCCACCGGACTGCTTGCTCGATCGCGGCGGCCCGGTCCCCCACTTCGCGAACCTCGCCGCGTTCGGATTCGGGCACGTCCATGGCGCCTTGCATCACCGAAGCGCGAATCTTCGCCGGATCCTCGGTGCGTGGGTTGTCGTCGGTGACGATCAGCAGGTCTGCGCCTCGCGCACCCGCTTCACCCATGAGTGCCCGTTTGCCGGCATCGCGGTCACCGCCCGCACCGACCACCACGGCCACTCGGCCGGGAACCTGGTTGCGCAGCGTGGCGATCACGGCTTCGAGCGCTGCCGGCTTGTGGGCGTAGTCGACCACGGCGAGAAAGCTCTGCCCCCGGTCGATCCGCTGAACTCGCCCCGGGACGTCCACGGTCCCGAGCGCTCGAACAGCCGCGTCCGGGTCGAGTCCCGCAGCAAAACTGACGGTCAACGCCAGCGCAGCGTTGGCCACGTTGTATCGCCCGGGGAGACGAAGTGAGACTGGCCACGACTGTCCGTCCGGCCCGACCAACTCGAAGGTCTGCGAGCCGTCCTCGGCAACCTCGACTGCGCCGACCGTCCACTTGGCCTCGGCCGTCGAGGTCGAGACCGTTGTCACCGCGTCGCTCTCGTCGGTCGCGGCCAACTCGGCCATCCGTCGACCCCACACGTCGTCGACGCAGACGACGGCATGCTCGGCTCGCACCGTCGACTCGGGATCGAACAACCGAGCCTTGGCCTGGAAGTACTCCTCGAAGTCCCGATGGAAATCCAGGTGATCCTGCGAAAGATTGGTGAACGCGCCGATGTCGAAGCGGATGCCGTCGACGCGTCCGAGAGCAAGAGCGTGACTGGAGACCTCCATGACGACGGTATCGATCCCCTGCTCTGCCATCACGGCGAACAGAGCATGCAGTTGCGGAGCTTCCGGCGTGGTCAGAGCGCTGGGCACCCGGCGGCCGTCGATTCGAGTCTCGATGGTCCCGACCAGGCCGGGCTTGCGGCCGGCTCCGGCAATCGCAGCTTCGAGCAAGTACGACGTCGTGGTCTTGCCCGATGTGCCGGTAATACCGACGACTTGCATCTTCTCCGAGGGCCGGCCGTAGATTTCCGCTGAGATCTCACCGAGCACATCCCGCGGGTTCGGATGAACGAGAACTGGGACGGACCGGTCAGGCGCCTTGTCCGCGGCCTCGATCAGTTCGAGGCCGGCCTCGTCGGTCAAGATCGCGGTCGCACCGCGCCCCAGAGCGTCGACGGCGAACTGAGCGCCATGGGTCCGTGCACCGGGCAGAGCGGCGAAGAGGTCATCGGTCACGATTCCCTGCGCACGCAGGTCGACGCCCTTGACGACGACCTCCGAGGACTGTGATCCCGGTTGCCCCACCCATTCGAGGCGAGCCCCGGACAGTTCGGAGAGCGCCGTGATCGCGGTAGCAACCGGTTGTGTCGGACGCGTCCCGGGAGCGCCGTCCGAGTTCGACGATTGCAAACGATTCGGCACTGTCACTCGACTCCTGGCAATTGTCGTTGTTCTATCGCGGTCGTTGTCTATGGCGGTCGTTGTCTATGGCGGTCGCAACGCAAGCAAAGTTCGGCGCACTGCGATGAATGAGGTTACTGCGACGTTTGAGATTACCGTGTCCGGGATTCACCCGAAGACCGTGTCGAAACCGACACACCGCAATCAGTCCGCCTGCAACACCAACTTGCGACCGGGGTCCGGCGACATCGGGACACTGTCGCGCTGGAGCATCCACGACGCGATGTTGTGGAACAACGGTGCCGCCGACTGACCGCCGCCGCCGTCCACGCCGCGAACCGGTGCGTCGAGCATGATTCCGATCACGAATCGAGGATTGTCCGCAGGCGCGATTCCCGCGAAGGTGATCCAGTAGTTGGAGTTGGAGTAGCACTTGCACGCGGGATCCACCTGCTGCGCGGTCCCGGTCTTTCCACTGACCTGGTATCCCTCCACACCCGCGGCAACACCGGTTCCTCGTTGGTTGCCGGTGTCTTCCTGAGTGACCGACCGGAACATGTCCCGAACGGTCGCCGCTGTCTGGGCGCTGACCACCTCGACGCCCTCGGGCTGCGGCGTCTCGGTCCGCGTGCCGGAAGAATCGACAGTCGACTTCACGATCCGCGGAGGAATTCGCACGCCGTCGTTGGCAATGGCCTGGTACATCCCGGTCATCTGCAGGGTTGTCATCGAGAGACCCTGCCCGATCGGCAGGTTCGCGAAGGTTCCGCCCGACCACTGGTCGCGACTCGGAACGCTGCCCGCGCTCTCGCCGGGAAGTCCGACGTCGGTGCGTTGTCCGAGGCCGAACCTGTTCAGCATGTCTGCGTAGCGATCCTCGCCCACTCGCTGAGCGAGCATCAAGGTGCCGACGTTCGAGGACTTTCCGAACACACCGGTAGAGGTGTACGGGGCCACACCGTGATCCCACGCGTCCTTGACTGTGGCACCGGACATCGTGATGCTGCCCGGGACCTGCAGAACTTCGTCCGGAGTTGTCTTACCGTCCTCGATGGCCGCTGCTGCGGTGACGATCTTGTTCACCGATCCGGGCTCGAACGGCGTACTGACCGACGGATTGCCCATTTCGGCTGTCGGCGCGTTCTTGTCGATGCCGATTGCGGGGTTGAAGGTGCTGTCGTTGGACATGGCCAACACCTGTCCCGTCTTGGAGTCCATGACCACAACCGAAGCGTTCTTTGCGCCCGACTTGTCCTTGGCGATCTGGACCTGCTGCTGAACGTAGAACTGGAGGTCCGAATCGATGGTCAGCTCGACACCCGAACCGTTGACTGCCGGTTGCTTGTCGCGCCAGCTACCGGGGATCACAGCGCCGTCGGAACCGCGGTCATACGTTTCGGATCCATCGGTTCCGGCGAGTGTGGAGTCCATCGAATCTTCGAGACCGAGCAAACCGTGCCCGTCCCAGCCGGTCGCGCCGACGAGATTCGCGGCCAGAGAGCCACCGGGGTACTCGCGGATGTCCTGACGCTCGAGGCCGACCTCCCGGAACTTGTCCGAGATCTCGGCAGCAACCGCCGGATCCACACTGCGCGCGAGGTACGTGAAAGTCTCGTTGCTGTTCATCTTCTGAAGCAGATCTTTTTCCGGAACGGTATCGCCGAGCTTGGCGTGGATTCCGGCGGCGATCTCGGCGAGGCGATCGCTCACTTCCGGCGCCTGCTTGTCACCCTCGGCTCCCTGCTCGATGCTCTTGGCGCGCGCTTCCTCGAGTTCCTTGCGTACCCGCACCGGCTGGAAAGTCAGCGCCTTGGCTTCCATGGTGAAGGCGAGGGGGTTTCCGTTGCGATCGGTTATCGAGCCACGTACAGCCGGATCGACCTGGGTCGTGGTTCGTTGATTGGCAGATTCCGCAGCCAGACTCGGCGCGTCGATTCCCTGAATCCACAAGAGCTGCAATGCCGCAACGGCGAGCGCACCACACATGGTGATACGACCGACTCGCTGACGAAACGGAAATGAGGCGGTGGCCGAGCGGCGCGGACGCCGACCGGGGTTGTTACGGGAGTTCTGACTCACCGACGTTCCTCAGGCGGAGCAGGCACCGCCGTCGTGGTGGCGGGTGCTGTCGTCGTGGGGATCACAGGAACCAATTGTTCACTCTGCGCGAGGTTTCGCGTGTTATTCGGAACGCTCGGCGTGGCTCCGGGAGCAACCGGCGTTGTGGTGCGCGGGGGTGTCGCAGTCGGTGCGGGCACCGATGTGGGCGCATCGAGCGGCGGCATAGCTCCGGCAGTCGCGGGAGTCGGCGTTCCGACGACCTCGACCGAACCGTCCGGATGAACTACCAGTCGTGCAGGGTCCTTGGCGGGGACCATGCCGAGAGCGCTTGCCTGATTTGCCAACTCCGGAGCCGAGTTACGCGACTGGAAGTCACGTTCGAGCGCTGCTTTCTGCTCGACCAAAGACTGGTTGTATGCACGTGCATCACTGAGTTGGTACGAATCCTCGGCAGCGCGAGTGGTCAGCAGCAGAGTCACCGCGAGGCCGATGGACAGAAGTCCGATGACGGAGGCCACGAACGGCACTCTCCCCTTGAGCATCGCCCGAGGAGAGATAGACGGGCCGGCAGCAGCGACAGTTCCGGTCCGGCCTGCCGCCCGTGCGGTGCGCTTGTCGTATGCACGTTGCGCTGCACCGGATTTGCCCTGACGACTCATGCCCGCCTCCTGGAAATGCGTTCTGCGGCACGCAAACGCACCGGAGCTGATCGTGGGTTCTCTTCGATTTCCTGCTCTGACGCACGTTCTGCGCCACGGGTGAGAATGCGGAACTCCGGTCCCATACCCGGCAACTCGACCGGTAGTCCTTCAGGACTGGTGGACTTCGAGCGGGGAACCAACTCCGCCTTCACAACTCGATCCTCGAGCGACTGGTAGGACATGAACACCACTCGCCCACCGACTGCCAGTGCGTCGAGCCCGGCAGGAACGGCTGCACGAAGCGAATCCAACTCGGCATTGACTTCGATCCGCAGCGCTTGGAAGGTGCGCTTGGCCGGGTGTCCCCCCGTGCGCCGCGTGGCTGCCGGGATTGTTCGGTACAGCAATTCGACCAGAGCTGCACTGGTGGTGAAGGGTTCACGCTCACGCTGCCGAAGGATCTCGGACGCAATCTTTCCCGCGAACCGTTCTTCGCCGTACGTGCTCAGAATGCGAGCAAGGTCGCCGTGACTGTAGGTGTTCAGGACCTCTGCCGCGGTCAGCCCGACCGTCTGATCCATCCGCATGTCGAGAGGAGCGTCGATCGAGTACGCAAAACCTCGGTCGGCTTCGTCCAACTGCATCGACGACACACCCAGATCGAAAAGGATCGCGTGAACCGACTCCGTCGACGGCAGACCTGCCTGTTCGAGCGCGTCCTCGATCCCGTCATACGTGGTGTGCACGAACGTCGTTCGGTCCGCGAATGGCGCCAGACGCTCGGAAGCGATCCGGAGTGCGTTGGTGTCGCGATCGAGACCGATGAGGTGAAGGCCCGGGTACTTGCCCAGGAAGAATTCGGAGTGGCCACCGAGCCCCAACGTCGCATCGATCATGTATGCGCCCGCTCCACCGTCACCGACGGCGGTGATGGCAGGGCCGAGAAGATCGTCGGCGCGGTGCAGAAGTACAGGGACGTGCGCGAAGCCATCGGCATCCGAGGGTTCGTTCACCTCGTGATCCACCATGGTTGCTCCGGCTCCTACTTTCATGATTTCCGATGACTTTTCGAAAAGGTGCTGACTTTCCGAGAAGGCGATGACTGTTCGAGAAGGCGAATGCTTCGAGGTCCCTGCCCGAAGGAGAACCTGGCGCTGGGGAAGTGCGTCAGGGTCTTTCCGGGCAGAGGCCTCGCGGCATTCGCCGGGGGCTCTTCGCCTAGACGATCTCGCTGAGAGATTCGCCTGTTGCCTGCGAATAGTCCTCTTCGTTGTCTCCGAGATACCTCTCCCAGGCTGCTAGATCCCAGATCTCGAGGTAATCGACGGAGCCGGTCACTACGCATTCCTTGGACAGGTTTGCGTAACGCCGATGATCAGCCGAGAGGGTGATTCGCCCCTGGGCATCGGCGTGCTGTTCATCTGTGCCGGCGGCCAGAGCACGGACATACGCCCGAGCTGCCGGATCATTGCGTGGAGCTGCCGCTGCCTTTCGAGCAAGCTTGACGAACTCGTCCCGGGGGTAGATGGCGAGGCTGTGATCCTGACTCTTGGTGATCATCAATCCTCCTGCCAGTTCGTCTCGGAACTTTGCCGGCAAAGTGAGCCGA
>NZ_CAURKP010000104.1:0-19057 GCF_963525155.1 uncultured Rhodococcus sp. | reverse complement strand
TTTGTGGGGGGGCCCGGGGCCCCTCGGGGGCTTGTTGGTTCGGGGGTTGGGGAGTTTGTTGCACGGGGGGGCCTTCCGTGTGGTTGACCGGCCCCGCCGCGGTTGTTCGGTGATCGGGTATTCAAACCATCAGGTGCTCAGCCGAATTCGATCGAGGTGTTGATTTCTTCCACCTGGTTGGAGGTCTGCATGTTCGTCGTGTCGGTGAACTGGTTTGCAAAGCTGACCAGGTAGACCGGCGAGTTGTCGTCGGCTTGGTAAGCGACGACCGTCATGACGGCGTAGAGCGGAACGTCCAGGTTTGGGGCGGTCCAGGTTCCGGAGAGGCGGAAACCCTGCTGTCCGTCGACGTCGATCTCGGTGTACTTCACCTCGGTCCACCCGTCGAGAGTGGCGATCGTTTCACGCGCAGCGGCAAGAACCTCGTCTTTTGTTGCGGTGCCTTGATTTTCGACCGTCACCGTGGTGTTCGGCATGAAACCGCTGGGTTCCTGGCTGTTGCTGGACAATGCGTCCGTAACGCCGGCAGGGATGTTCTCGCCGTGAGTCCAGCTCGGCGGGAGGCTGACGCTGATGCTCGGCGCTTCGGGGTCGTCGCCGGTTTCGATCGTCGTCCGCTCACCGATGAACGGTGTTCCGTCCCGCAAAGTCGGCGTCGCGGCAGCGGCAGACGGCGAGGATGCAGAACTTTCGGAAGCAGTGGTCTCACTGGTGTTGGTATCACTGGAGACGGCGTCGCCGCTTTCCGAACTGCTGCATCCGGACAAGACGAGTGCAGCAGTGATCAGTGACGCTATTCCGAGAGCAAGTGTGCTGCTCTTAGGGCTCATAGTGTGACAGTCCTTCAGGTTCTGGCGACGGCCGAGCGCCGCCGGCAGCATTGCTGGCGCGGCTGAGACTATCAGCGCTACGACGGCCGAGTAGTGGCCTTGAAGGTAATGGTGCTGCCGGGCCGCAGCTGTGCCAGCGACGCAATCCCGGCGTCGGAAACGACGGCGATGACCGGGTATCCGCCGGTCACGGGATGGTCGGCGAGGAACACGACGGGCTGGCCGCCTGGCGGCACCTGGATGGATCCCGTCACGACGCCTTCGCTCGGCAATTCCCCGGTTCGTGAGCGATGCAAAGGCCCTTGGCCCTGTAGCCGGACCCCGACTCGGTTGGTGTGTTCGGTGACTTTCCACGTGGTGTGAAGGAGCGCGTGAACGGATGCGGCCGTGAACCAGGAATTTCGGGGGCCGAGCGTGATCTCGATCGGAACCGCGCCGAGTGCAGGTGCGGGCGGTGGAATCAACTCTTCAGTGGGCCACGTCCCTTCCTCGGCCCCGAGGAGGAGCAGATCGCCGGCGGCGAGCGGCGGCGGCCCGAGTCCGGAGAGCGTGTCGGTGGATCTGCTTCCGAGTACCTGCGGGACGTCGACGCCACCGCGTGCAGAGATGTATGTTCTCAACCCGGTTGTGCTGTAACCCAATTCGAGAATGCTGCCACTACCCAGATGGATGCTCGCGTAGTCAGGTGCCGGCCGTCCGTCGACGGCCAGCGGCACCCGCGCGCCTGTCGCTGCCACCGTCATCGAACCGACGGCCCGCATAGCGAAACCCCCAGCGGTGACTTCGATGGTTGCTGCTCGAAAAGTGTTGCCTACGAGTCTGTTGGCGCTGTCATGCGAGATCATGTCGACGGCGCCGGATCTTCCGACCCCGAGGGCGCCGTAGCCTCTCCGCCCGCGGTCCTGAACTGTGGCGAGCGGGCCGGTACGCACAACCTCGAGCCAGGCCATGAATCCATTGTCCCGCAACAACGCGGTGAAGACACCAAAATCATGCTTGCACCAAAATCATGCACGAACAAAGGTGACTGTGGTGCCGGGTAGAAGCAGCGCCGGCGGGCGGCGCTCGGCATCCCACACCGACAGTTCCGTCGTTCCGATCAACTGCCAGCCGCCCGGGGAACACCGTGGGTAGACGCCCGTGAACGGTCCGGCCAACCCGACTGCACCGGCCGGGACCTGCCTGCGCGGGTCCGATCGACGTGGAACCTCGAGCTTTCTCTCGTTGCTGGTCAGATACGCGAAGCCGGGGGCGAAACCGATGAACGCGACGGTCCACGACGCAGACGTGTGAGCGTCGATCACACCGTCGACCCCGAGGCCGGTCAGCTTGCCCACCTCTACGAGATCGGGGCCGTCGTAGCGGACCGGAATCTCGACAGCAGACCCGCTCTCGTCTGCTGTGAGTTCGATCGGTACGGCCCCACGTACCCATTTCTCCACCAGTTGGTGCGCGGTGATCGTGTTGTCGTACTCGATCAAGATGGTTCGCGCCGCGGGAATCAGGTCGATCACTCCGGGGATCCGACTGGCGTCGAGAGCCCTGAAGTTGCCCAGCACGCTCCGCAGTTCGTCGTACTCGACGAGGACTGCGGATTCACCGGCGGGCAGGATCGTGATCATGTGAACGGCGTGATCTCGACGTCGGAAGATTCGAGGAGAGCACGGATTGCCACGGCCATGTCGACGGCTGCCGGACTGTCACCGTGCACGCACACCGATGCGGCAGCGACTTTCAACGTGCTCCCGTCGACTGCGTCCAATTCGCCGTCGACGACCATTCGCCGAACCCGTTCTGCAACAAGTGTCGGGTCGTGCAGAACGGCGCCCGACTCGGTGCGGGGGACCAGGGTGCCTTCCGCCGTGTACGCACGATCGGCAAAAGCCTCGGCGACGATCTCGAGGCCGGCCTCGCGCGCCTCTTCCAGAAACACCGAACCCGGTAGTCCGAGAACAGGTAGCGAACTGTCATAGGCAACGACGGCGGCGACCACGGCCCGCGCCTGCCGTCGGTGATGGACTATTGCGTTGTAGAGCGCGCCGTGGGGTTTGACGTACGTGACCCGCGATCCGGCGACACGAGCCAAACCGTCGAGTGCCCCTATTTGATAAATGACGTCGGCGGTGAGGTCCTTCGGCGAGACGTCGATGAAGCGTCGGCCGAAACCGGCGAGGTCTCGGTACCCCACCTGCGCGCCGATCCGCACGCCGCGGGTGGCTGCGGATTCGCAAGTCGCCAACAGCGTTGTCGGGTCGCCGGCATGGAATCCGCAGGCGATGTTCGCGCTGGTGACAAGTTCGAGCATGGCGTCGTCGTCGCCCAGGGTCCAGGCTCCGAAGCCCTCGCCGAGGTCGCTGTTCAGATCAACGCTGTAGCCCATACCTCGATTCTAGGTAGGTATGGGCTCTCGGTGTTCAGGCGTGCGCCGGAATCCGTCCCGCATTCTTGCGGCGTGCGGATCCGAAGAGTCGGCATATCAGGTAGATCACGAACGAGACCGAGGTGACGAAACTCGAGACGGGAACGCCGGGTGCCAGCGAGAGAAGGATGCCGCCGACGGCTGCCAGTTCGGCGAACACGACGGAGAGGATCGTGGCCTTGAGTGGGCTTGCCGTGACGTACGCGGCGGCCGCTGCGGGGGTGATCAGCAGCGACATCACCAGCAGAGCACCGACGATCTGCACGCCCAGTGCTGCGGTGATGCCGACCAACACTGCGAACACGATCGACAGTGCCCGGACCGGAACACCGCGAGCTGCAGCAACTTCGGGGTCGGTGCTTGCGAACAGCAAAGGGCGGTAGATGAATCCGAGTGTGCCGATCACGATGACCGCGCACAGCAGCAGAAGTTCGAGACCACTGTTCCCCGGCGCCACGATCTGTCCGACCAACAACGAGAAGCTGGTTCCCGTGCGACCGTCGTACGCCCAGAGGAACAACACCGACAGGCCGAGGCCGAAAGCCATGATCACGCCGATCACCGAATCTCGGTCGCGCGCTTTGGCTCCGAGCAGTCCGAACAGCACTGCCGCGACCACGGATCCGACGATGGCACCGAAGCCGACGCCTACACCGACGAGAAGTGCGGCGGATGCGCCCGTCAGTGACAGCTCACTCGTTCCGTGCACCGAGAACGACATCTGACGGCTCACGATCAGCGGCCCGATGATGCCTGCCAATAATCCGAGGATGGCACCGGCAATCAACGCCTGTTGGACGAAGTCGTACTGCAGTAGGTCGACGGTGGCGGACACGTCGAACATCCGCGACATCGCGTCGGTGAACTTGTTACTCACTGGTGGTGATCCTCATCAGAATGGTGAACGCCTTCTCCCGGGCGTAGTCCGCCTGCGCTGCCGAGCGCGTCGATGGCGTCTCCGGTGCCGATCACGACGAGGCGGCCACGAACCTGCAACACTTCGACGTCGGTGTTGTACAGATCCGAGAGAACCTCGGACGTCATCACTTCGGCCGGCGTCCCGATCCGGAATTTGCCGTCCACCAGATAGAGCACTCGATCCACCAACGGCAGGATCGGATTGATCTCGTGCGTCACGAACAGCACCGCGGTGTCATGGCTGCGCCGACGCTTGTCGATCAGCGTCGAGACCAGGTGCTGGTTGGCGAGGTCGAGGCTGAGCAGCGGCTCGTCGCACAGCAGGATCCGCGGGTCGCCGACCAAAGCCTGTGCGATCCGCAGTCGCTGCTGCTCACCGCCGGACATGGAACCGATGGGAGCGTCGGCGAACGACTGGGCGCTGACCTGTGCGATGGCGTCGTCGACGATCTTGCGGCGACGACCCCGACGCAGTAGGCCAGTACCCCACTGGTGACCGTCGACGCCGAGGCCGACCAGGTCGCGGCCGCGGAGCGGGAGGCCGTCGTCGATCGATTTCTGCTGCGGGATGTACCCGACGTGTGAGTTCCCGGCCCGTGCCGGCGTGCCGACGATCTGTGCACTACCGCCGCTGAGTTGTAGTTGGCCCAGCAGAATCTTCAGGAGCGAGGTCTTGCCCGACCCGTTCGGCCCGAGTACGGCGATGAACTCACCTGGCTGTACCTCGAGATCGAGCCCGTCCCACAATGTGCGGGCGCCGAAGGACAATCGAGCGTCCTTCAGCGTCACAGCGGGCACGGAGGCCGCTGAAGGCGCGGTGTTACCAGAAGGCACGGTGTTACCAGGGGGCACAGGAGTATTCGCGGAAGTTTCTGTCACAAGCCGATCGGTTCTTCTCGGAAATGGTGGGGCAAATAATTACTGGGCAGAGAGGGCGTTTGCGAGCGACTCCGCGGTCTGCGTCTGCCACTGAATGTAGTCCAGGCCCTCGGGGAGAGTCTCCGTAACCTCGACGACGGGCACTCCGGCGGTTTCGGCGGTGGTGCGCATGTCCTGGGTCACTTTGTCCTGTGTCTGGATGTTGTAGACCAATGCGCGGGCCTGCTTCTCCGAGAGGAGTTGGCGGGTTGCGGCGATTGCGGCCGGTGACGGATCGTTGCCGTCTTCGATGGCGCTGGTGAACTCCTCGGGAGTTGCGTCCTTCAGTTCAGCTGCGACCAGGAGGTAGTGCGCGATCGGCTCGGTCTGAGCCACCGGTGCGCCCGCGTGGGCAGCGGCGATGGAATCGGTGATCGCTGTGACGCCGGCGAGCTTCTGGCTGTATGCCTTCGCGTTGTCCTCGTAGGTCGCCGCGTTGTCCGGATCGAGAGCGCTCAGCTGATCGGCCACCGAATGTGCGACGGCGTCGACGGTCGGGATGTCGAACCAGACGTGTTCGTTGACTGCGCCGTGGGTGTGACCGTCATGCGATTCGCCCGCGGCTTCGCCGGCGTGGATGCCGCCGTCGAGCAGGTTGTAGGCGTTGACCGTCTTCTGCTCGCCCTTGCCTGCGTCGAGGACGTCGGTGATGAACTGGTCGTAGCCGCCACCGTTGTAGACGACGAGCGATGCGTCGGTGATCTTGGCGGCATCGGCGGGAGTCGCCTCGAACGAGTGCGGGTCCGCGGACGGCTCGTTGATGATCGACGTCACGGTCAGCTTGTCGCCGGCGACGGCCTGCGCGACGTCGCCCCACACGTTCGTCGATGCGACGACGGTGATGCCGTCGTCCTTCGAGGAGGTTGAGCTGCACGCGGTGAGCGCGAATGCTGCGGCGACCGAGACGGCCGCGAGGGCGGTGGCGGTGCGGAATTTCGACGACGAACGCACGTGCTTTTCTCCTGAACAAAGGCTGGGCTAAATGCTATTGGAAACCGTTACCGTTACACATTAGCGCATAGTCGCTGGTAGTTCACCTTCGGTTCAGCCCCAACGCGCCGTCTGCGGGCACTACGGCTAACGTCCGTTTATGCCCCGGTCCCGTCAGCCACGCCGTCAAGCCACTTTGGCGTCGCTTGCCGCCGAGCTCAATGTGTCGAGAACTACAGTCTCGAACGCGTACAACCGACCCGATCAGCTCTCCGTCGAGCTGCGGGATCGAGTGCTCCAAGCGGCCAAGCGACGCGGATACCCCGGACCTGATCCGGTCGCCCGCTCTTTGCGAACTCGCAAAGCCGGCGCCGTCGGTCTCCTGCTCACCGAAGCACTCAGTTATTCGTTCCGTGACCCGGCCGCCATGAGCTTCCTGGCCGGTCTCTCGGAATCGTGTGAGGACGCGGGCCAGGGCTTGCTGCTCATCCCGGCCGGGCCCGGGCGCGACGAGGTGGATGCTGCGGCCGTGGTCCAGCAGGCGGGCGTCGACGGCTTTGTCGTCTACTCCGTGGCCGACGACGACCCGTATCTTGCCGCCGTGCTCGAGCGTCACATTCCGATCGTCGTCTGCGACCAGCCCCGCGAGATTCCCGGTGCATCCCTCGTGGGCATCGACGACCGCGCTGCCATGCGCAAGGTCGCCGACTACCTCATCGGTCTCGGACACCGTGACATCGGCGTGCTCTGCATGAGGCTGGGGCGCGACCGGATGGACGGCGTCGTCAGCCAGGAACGACTCAAGTCCCCACACTTCCACGTCCAGCGTGAGCGGATCGAAGGAGTGCGCGACGCGATGGTGGCGGCCGACATGGACCCACTCTCACTCACCGTGATCGAGCGGTACGTCCACACATCGCAGTCCGGGCACTCGGCGGCGGCGGAAGCTCTCGCGACCAACCCCGAGATCACCGCACTGGTCTGCACCACCGACGTGCTGGCTCTCGGCGCCTTGGACTGGGCGCGCTGGCAGGGCATAGATGTACCTGGCCAACTGTCGATCACCGGATTCGACGGCGTTGACGAGGCGCTGCGTGAATCACTGACAACGGTGCGCCAGCCCCAGGAAGAGAAGGGCCGGCGTGCCGGTGCGCTCCTGATGTCGCCGTCCGGATCCGGCGTTCCGATAGTCGAGATGCTCGACACCGAACTACTGGCCGGGCGAACTTCAGGCCGGATCAAGGGGTAGCGCTCACGCCAGGAGTTGGGCGCAGCGCAGCAATCCCAGATGGCTGTACGCCTGGGGGTGGTTGCCCAGTGAGCGTTCCGCGATGGGGTCGTACTCCTCCGCGAGCAGTCCGGTGGGACCCGCTGCCGCGACCAACTGGTCGAACAGCGCCTCTGCTTGCAGGCGTTGCCCGATCAGTAGGTATGCCTCGACGAGCCAGGCGGCACAGAGATGGAATCCACCTTCTATGCCGGGCAGGCCGTCGTCGTGATGGTAGCGGTATACCGTTGAGCCGCTGCGTAGTTCGGCCTCTGTGGCTACGACGGTTGCAGCAAAGCGCGGATCCGTCGGATCGATCAGCCCCGACAGTCCGATGTGCAGAGTCGCCGCGTCGAGATCGGTACCGTCGTAGGCTGCGGTGTACGACTGGACGTCGTCCTTCCAGCCTTTGTGTCGTACTTCGTCGGCGATCTGGTCACGCAGTTCCGCCCACTCGGGCAGAGCCTCGCGAGAAAAGCGGGTCGCAAGATCGACGGCGCGGTCGACGGTGACCCAGCCCATAACCTTGGAATAGACGTGGTGGCGCGGGTTGTCGCGAATTTCCCAGATGCCGTGATCTGGTTCGAACCAGCGCCGCTGCACTGCTTCGACCATGGCGCACACCAGTTCCCAGTCGCGGTCGCTCAAAGGATCGGGATCACCGGCCTTTTCGCGTGCATTCGCCAGTTCGACGATGAGCTCGACGATCGGGCCGAACACGTCCAGTTGAACCTGCTGATTCGCGGCGTTTCCGACGCGGACCGGCCGGGAGCCGGCGTATCCGGGGAGTGAATCGATGACGGCCTCTGGCGGTAGCGAAGTCCCGTAGAGCGTGTAGAGGGGGTGCAGGCGCTCGGGTCCCGGCAGTGTTTCGAGCACGCGGTGTACCCAGTCCAGGTAGTTCTCGGCCTCGTCGGTGGATCCGACGCTCACGAGAGCTGTTGCGGTGAGGGCGGCGTCGCGCAACCAGCAATAGCGGTAGTCCCAGTTGCGGACTCCGCCGATCTCTTCCGGCAGGGACGTCGTCGCGGCAGCCATGATGGAACCGGAATCGGCGTGGACCAGCCCGCGCAAGGTCAGTGCAGAGCGTTTCATCAAGTCCGGCTTCAGCTTCGGGAGTTCGAGCGTCTTGGCCCAATCGGACCAGTAGGCCTCCGAGGTCGCTCGACGCTCGAGTTCCGGAACGTCGGAAGGGCCGATTTCTTCTGTTCCGCAGCGCAATTCGAGGACGACGTCACCCTTGGATGGCTCGACGATGGCGTGGGCGGTCTGCTGGTTTCCGTCGGTGGCGATGTTCCACAGCACACCGGGGGAGCGGAGTACGTACGGCTCGTTGGTGCCGAGGACCCGAATGCCCTCGTCGACGACCTCGAGCGTGACCTGACCCTGGCCGAACTCGGGACGGGGTGCAAACGAGACGATCGCGTCGGCCTGACCGGAAATGATGCGGGTCAGGTCGGTTCGTCCCTGTGGGACGTCGTGGGGGAGGTAGTCGGTGACGGACAGGCTCGCCCAGCGGGTCTGAACTGTCATCGTGCTGTCGATGTACTTCTGGCTCAGCGGCAAGGCTGTGCGTCGAGGCCCGACCGAGAAGTGGCCGGCCCCGGTTCCGCCGAGAAGGTGTGCGAAGACGGCCGCTGAATCCGGTTCCGGGTGACACAACCAGGTCAGCGTCGCATCCGGGGTCACCAAAGCGACGGTGCGCGGACTGGCGAGCATCGAGAGTCGCTCGATGGGCGGAGCGTCGGCGCCGGAAAGCCACGTACGACGCTCGTCGAGCAGGAACGCCAGAGCGGCAGCGACGTCCTCGGTGCTGTCGACGCGATAGTCGGCGACGGTGTCCCCGCTGCCGACCTTGATTCCGATGTCCGGCCCCTGAAGCCTGCTGAACGCCTTTTCGTCGGTCACGTCGTCGCCGATGAAGACGGCAGCGGTTGCGCCGTCCTGATGGCGAATCAAGTCGAGTGCGTGCCCCTTGTCGGTGGCGATGACAGCCAACTCGACCACCGATTTGCCCTCGGTGACCTGAACGCCTGGCCAGAGTGCCGATTCGGTGCGGACGGCGATGAGCGCCTTCTCGGCGTCGTCGGCACTGGTGTTGCGTACGTGCAGTGCAACGCTGGCGGGCTTCTTCTCCACCGTTGCCCCAGGGGTGTCGGCGGCGATTCGGCCCAACTCGGTGACGATCTCGTCGAGCAGTTTCCTGGCGTCGGCGTCGATCGCGTGAACGAATCCGATGTCGAACTCGGAGCCGTGGCTGCCGACCAATTGCACTTCGGCGGGAAGTCGGGACAGCGCAGCCAGATCCTTGAGGGCGCGGCCCGAGATCACGGCAGCCGTCGTCGACGCGAGGCTGGCGAGAGAGCGAAGCGCACGCACCGTTTCCGCCCGGGGATACGCCTTGTCCGGGTTGGCGACGATGGGTGCCATCGTCCCGTCGTAGTCGGAGGCTACGAGCAGACGCGGCGTGCGTGCCACGCCTGACAGCGCTCGGCGGAGTTCGATGGACAGATCTTGTGCGCTCACCTCTTCAAATCTAGGTGATGCAGCGACTCCTGGCTCGATACGTTTCCGGCCGATCAGTGCAAAAATGACAGATGCGACAAAGGATGTCTATTCGGGTTTCCGAGTTCCGTCACCGAGCAGCAGTTCAACCGTCAATTCCAGTCGATTGGCGACATCGGTAGCCGAAGAGCGTCGCGTGAGCCATGCCACCAAATTGGACAGCCACACATCGGAGATCACGCGCGCGATCGCCAACTGCTCTTCGGTTGGCTCCTCTTCGGTCATCGCTCGTGCGAAGAGGCGGTCCATCAACTGGCCCACCTGATCGACCTCGGCCGCTGCGGAGGCGTCGGCGAACATGAATGCGCGAGTCATCGCTTCGGTGAGGAGCGGATCGCGCTGCATCGCGCGGGTGATGAGGCTGAGGATCAGCTGCATCCGCTCGAGCGGGCTGGTTCCAGGTGGGATCTTGCCCTTGGAATCGATCTTCTCGAATTCGCGTGCCAGGGCGGACACCAGTAGGTGAACCTTGGACGGGAAGTAGCGATAGAGCGTTCCGACTGCGACGTCGGCACGCTCGGCCACGGCGCGCATCTGAACAGCCTCGTAGCCCCCCTTGGACGCCAAGGCGAGTGTTGCGTCGAGAATCCGCTTGCGGCGTTCACGTTGCGCGTTGGAGCTGAGATCGTCGTCCCCGAGCGTTGCAGAAGCAACCGCGTTGGAGCGGGATCGGGATGTTGTGGTCATCGACAAATTCCTTCGCGCCTTGACTCTTGGCCAGGTGTCATATTAGAACACGTTCTAAACAATTGTGTCACTTATCGAGAGGCGGGAACCAGTTGTGACAATCGCCACGACCGATGAACAGCGGGCGGTCCAGGAATCGATAGAGGCCTGGGCTCGCTCGGCCACGCCGATGGACATGGTACGCCGTGGACCAGCAGTTTCGTGGCGGGAGAAATGGTCCGAGTTCGCGTCTCTCGGGATATTTTCGGTCGCCGTTCCCGAAGCGGTAGGCGGAGCCGGGGCCGAAATCGTCGATCTCGCAGCAATGCTCGAGCAGGCGGCAATCGAACTCGTGCCGGGTCCTGTTCTCACGACTGCACTCGCAGCTCTGGTGGTGGGGCGTAGTTCGTCGCCCGCTGCCAAGCGATGGTCCGAAACGCTCGCCGACGGTGCGCTGCCGTGTGCCGTCATATTGGACGAAAGTCCAGTTGCGGCAACGGCGAATGCGTCCGGCGGCATCGAGCTTCATGGCGAAGGAGGTTACGCCTGGGGCGGCGATTCGGGCGTATCGGTACTCGTGTCGGCGGGCGTGGTGTCCGAAGACGAAGGCTCGCGTGTCGTCTGGGCCCTCGTCGACGGAGACAGCGAAGGCGTGACCTACGAAGCGGTCGACACCATCGACAAGTCGCGACCACTCGCGCGAGTCTCCTTCGATCGAGTGACGGTCGACGCCGACCGAATCCTCGATGACATTGCGCCAGGATCGGTTTCCGACCTAGCGGCGGTACTTGGGGCTGCCGAAGCTGCCGGAATTGCGGCGTGGAGCCTGCGTACTGCGGTGGAGTACGCGAAGATTCGCGAACAATTCGGAAAGCCCATCGGCTCGTTCCAGGCGATCAAACACATCTGCGCCGAAATGCTGTGTCGCGTAGAGAATGCCGGAGCCGTCGCCTGGGATGGTGCGGTCGCTGCCGAGTCGGGCGACGAACTTCCGATCGCCGCAGCAGTGGCCGCCGCGGTGTCGCTGGATGCCGCTGTCGACACGGCAAAGGACTGCATTCAAGTGCTCGGCGGCATCGGATTCACCTGGGAGCACGAGGCGCACTTCTACCTTCGTCGAGCACTGTCGCTCCGGCAGATTCTGGGCGGATCGTCTCATTGGCGCGCACGCGTCGCGGAATTGACGATCGGCGGCGCACGGCGTCATCTTCAGATCGACTTGAGCGAGCTCGAATCCGACCGGTCCGAAATTCGCGAAGAGGTAGCGCAATTGGTGGCGCTGCCCGAATCCGAGCAGCGCAACGCGTTGGCCGAATCGGGCTACCTTGCACCGCACTGGCCCAAGCCGTACGGCCGGGGCGCCAAGGCTGCGCAACAGATTTTGATCGAAGAAGAGTTGGCGGCCGTCGGTATCGGCCGACCCGATCTGGTGATCGGCTGGTGGGCAGTGCCGACCATCCTCGAGCACGGCAGTGCGGAGCAGATCGAAAGATTTGCGACTCCGACGCTCAAGGGCGAGATCACCTGGTGCCAGCTCTTCAGTGAACCCGGCGCAGGTTCGGATCTTGCGGCACTGCGCACGACCGCGGAAAAGGTCGACGGCGGTTGGAAGCTGAACGGCCAGAAAGTCTGGACTTCGCTTGCGCGTGAAGCTGACTGGGCCATCTGCCTCGCCAGAACCGATCGCGAGGTTCCCAAGCACAAGGGCATCACGTACTTCCTTCTCGACATGAAGACGGCCGGGATTCGGATCTCGCCGCTGCGCGAGATCACCGGAGATGCCCTGTTCAACGAAGTCTTCCTCGACGACGTCTTCGTGCCGGACGAGTGCGTCGTCGGCCAGCTCGGCGGAGGCTGGAAACTGGCCCGAACGACCCTCGCCAACGAGCGAGTCGCGATGAGCGGGGGCTCTTCGCTCGGCGGTGCGATGGAGGAATTGCTCGAGCTGGCGGGCGATCCCGATCCTGTGGTTGCAGACAAGCTCGGTGGGCTGATCGGAACCGCCATGGTGGGCTCGTTGCTGGAATTGCGCACGACACTGCGGCAATTGGATGGTCAGGATCCGGGCCCGGCGTCGAGCGTCCGCAAGCTGGTGGGCGTGCGCCAGCGTCAGAATGTCGCAGAGTTCGCCATGGAATTGGGTGGCCCGGCCGGATGGGTGGAGGGTCCGCTCTCGCGTGAGTTCCTCAACACGCGATGCCTGTCGATTGCCGGCGGAACCACGCAGATTCTTTTGACCGTCGCCGCGGAGAGAATTCTGGGCCTGCCCCGTGATTAGACGGCGTGAGTAGAGGCCTTTAGAAATGTCCACGTTGGTGATACAACTAGAACACGTTCTACATCAGAGACAGGATTGCCAGCGTGGACTTCACTCCCGATGAAACCCAGGAAGCGGTAGCCGAGGTGGCTACCGCGCTCCTTGCCCGCGAACTGGAGCCGGACGCGCTCTGGGCGGCACTCGCCGATGCCGACCTGCTCACGTTGGCCCTGCCCGAGCGTCTGGGCGGCGAGGGACTCTCCGTCGCCGACGTCGGTTCCCTCCTCGTCGAGGTCGGCCGGGCCGCCGCTCCAATTCCGGCTCTCGCAACCCTCGGCTTCGGTGTACTCCCCATAGTCGCTCTGGGGACCGACGCTCAACAGGACGAATTGCTCACCGGAGTCGGCGCCGGACGGGTGTTCACCGCGGCGCTCGGTGAGCCGGGTCAGCAGTTCCCGGCACAGCCGTCGACCACCGCGCAGCAGTCGGGCGACTGGTATCGCGTCAGCGGGACGGTGCTCGCCGTTCCCTTCGCGGCGAGCGCACACAGAATTCTTGTGCCCACCGACGCCGGAGTCGTTCTCGTCGATCCGACCGCCGCCGGCGTCGCATTGACGCCGACTCCCAGTGCTTCCGGCAGTCCCGAGTTCGCAGTCACGATGGACGAGGCAGTCGGTGAACTTCTCGGTGCCGGCGAGGAAGCCGTCCAGACGCTGTACCGGATCGCCACGGCAAGCATCGGAGCCGTTGCAGACGGTTTGGTGTCCGGCGCCGTCGATCTCACTGCGGCACATGTCGGCTCGCGTGAGCAATTCGGTAAGCCGCTCGCCACGTTCCAGGCAGTCTCACAACAGATAGCCGACGCGTACGTCACCTCCCGGACCCTTCACGTCGCGGCGTTGTCGGCGTCCTGGCGCGTGTCGGAGGGCCTGGACGCCCAGTCGGACCTCGACGTCATGGCGTACTGGATCGCCCAAGAAGTGCCTGCCACGATGCAGGTGCTTCACCACCTGCACGGCGGTCTGGGCGTCGACGTCACGTATCCACTTCATCGTTACTACTCGACTGCAAAAGACCTGGCACGCCTGCTCGGCGGTGCTTCGCAGCGACTCGACCTCGTGGGGGCCCGGTGTTCATCGATCTGACCGACAGTCAGCGCGCATTGCAAGCTGAACTTCGACGCTACTTCTCGACGCTGATCTCGCCCGAAGAGGCCAAGATCATGCGCGTGGAGCGGCATGGCCCTACCTATCGCGAGGTCATCCGTCGTATGGGCAAGGACGGCTGGCTCGGCGTCGGCTGGCCGGTGGAGTTCGGCGGACGTGGGTTCGGTGAAGTCGAGCAGCAGATTTTTGTCAACGAGGCTGTGCGGGCGGATGTCCCACTGCCTTCGGTGACGTTGCAGACCGTCGGTCCGACCCTGCAGAAGTACGGCAGCGAGGAGCAGAAGCAGAAATTCCTGCCCGCGATCCTCGCCGGTGAAGTGCACTTCGCGATCGGCTACACCGAACCGGAAGCCGGCACCGACCTTGCAGCACTGCGCACTTCGGCCGCACGAAATGGTGACGAGTACGTCGTCAACGGCCAGAAGATTTTCACCACCGGCGGGCATGACGCCGATTACGTGTGGCTTGCCGTGCGGACAGGGTCTGCCGATTCACGGCACCGCGGCATCTCCATCCTGATCATGGATACCAAAGATCCCGGCTACACCTGGACCCCGATCATCACCTGCGACGGTGCGCATCACGTCAACGCCACCTACTACGAGGACGTTCGCGTTCCGGCGAACATGCTTGTGGGTGAGGAGAATCAGGGCTGGCGCTTGATCACGACGCAGCTCAACCACGAACGCGTCATGCTCGGTCCGGCAGGTCGTGTCGCAGGGATTTACGACCACGTCTTCGATTGGGCCAAGCGTGAAAACCTGCTTGATCACGTTGACGTACGGCGCGCGCTCGGCGAAATTCATGCGACGTACCGCCTCAACGAACTGCTCAACTGGCAAGTGGCGTCGAGTGATTCGGAGTCGGTGGATATCGCCGATGCTTCGGCAACCAAAGTGTTTGCGACCGAGCGTATCCAGCGGGTCGGTCGACTCGCGGAAGAGATCGTCGGACGGTACGGAAATCCGATCGATCCCGAAACGGCTGATCTCATGGAGTGGCTGGACATGCAGATCAAGCGCAACCTGGTGATCACCTTCGGCGGTGGAGTCAACGAGGTGATGCGCGAATTGATCGCTACCGCCGGCCTGAAGCTTCCCCGCGTTCCGAGATAGGAAACAAATCGTGTCAGATCCCATTCTCACTGCTGCCGAGCGGGTTCGAGAGGACGGGCCAAGCGCTCCTCGCGCCGGCCGTGACCCCGTGAACTTGCCGATGATCCGCAACTGGGTCGAGGCGATCGGTGACGAGAACCCGATCTACGTCGACGAATCGGCCGCCCGCGCCGCCGGACACGACGGAATAGTCGCGCCGCCGGCGATGGCGCAGGTATGGACGATGCGCGGTCTGGGGGCAATTCGAGAAGCCGACGATCCGTTGGGCCGGATGACGGACATTCTCGACGAGGCCGGATTCACGTCCGTCGTCGCGACCAACTGCGATCAGATCTACCACCGCTATTTGAAGCCGGGTGAAGAAGTCACCATCTCTTCGGTGTTGGAAGACGTAGTGGGACCGAAGAAGACAGGTCTTGGTGAAGGGTGGTTCTTCACTACCCGCAGCTTCTGGCGGGTCGGCGAAGAACTGGTCTCGGAGATGATGTTCCGGATCTTGAAGTTCGCGCCGCCAGTCAGCGAGAGTTCCTCCACTGACGTGCCTGCGGACCTGGACGCATCTCGAATGCTGCGTCCGACAGCATCCCTCGACACGCAGTTCTTCTGGGACGGTGTCGCCGCACACGAGTTGCGTATTCAACTGCGTGCGGACGGTTCGGTACAGCACCCGCCGGTGCCCGCGATCTGGAAAGACAAGTCGGAGCAGACCGACTACGTGGTCGCGTCAGGTCGGGGAACGGTCTTCAGCTTTGTCGTTCACCACGCCCCCAAGGTTCCTGGTCGGTCGTTGCCGTTCGTCGTGGCCCTGGTCGAACTGCCCGAGGGTGTGCGGATGCTCGGCGAATTGCGCGGTATCGATCCGTCGAGTGTGTCGATCGGGATGGAGGTGGAGGCGATCTACCTCGACTTCCCCGGAGACGACGAGACCGGGGGAACTCCCTGGACTCTGTACGCCTGGCAGCCGGTTTCTGTGTCTGCGGTGTCTGCGGTTTCTGCGGTGAAGGAGTGACGATGACTTCGACGACGGATATCACTGTGGGAGAGGTTCTTCCGCAGCTTTCGATTTACGGCGACCCGACGTTTGTGGTCTCGGCGGCGCTCGCTACCCGCGATTTTCAAGATGTTCACCACGACCGCGATCTCGCACAGAAACGCGGCTCGAAAGACATTTTCGTCAACATCCTCACCGACACCGGCTTGGTGCAGCGATTCGTGACCGATTGGGCCGGACCGCGGGCTGTACTCACGTCGATCAAACTCCGCCTCGGAGTCCCCTGGTACGCCTACGACACCTTGACGCTCTCCGGAACGGTGACCTCCTACGACGAGGATCTCGTGTCGCTCGCGGTGGTCGGCAAGAACAGCCTGGGAGATCACATCACCGCACAGGTCACACTGGCATTTCCGGCGTCGGGCTCGAATGGAGACATTGAAAACGGAGACATTGAATGAGCGCATTGTCCGGCAAGGCAGCGATCGTCGGAATCGGAGCCACGGATTTCTCGAAGGACTCCGGTCGCAGTGAACTGCGACTGGCCGCCGAGGCTGTTCAAGCCGCGTTGGACGACGCCGGTCTGACACCCGCCGACGTCGACGGTCTTACCTCGTTCACCATGGACACCAACACCGAAGTGGCAGTAGCTCGTTCGGTGGGGATTCCGAACCTCAAGTTCTTCAGCCGCATTCACTACGGAGGCGGTGCCGCTGCGGCGACGATTCAGCAGGCCGCCATGGCTGTTGCCACCGGCGTCGCAGACGTCGTCGTCGCTTACCGCGCGTTCAACGAGCGATCGGGTGCGCGTTTCGGGCAGGTGAACTCCGGCCTTGTGGCGCAGGTCAATTCGTCGGGAACGGACAACGCCTTTTCCTATCCTCACGGATTGGGTACTCCCGCATCCTTTGTCGCGATGGTCGCGCAGCGATACATGCACGTATACGGAGCGTCCAGCGAGGACTTCGGTCGAATCGCCGTCGCCGACCGTAAGCATGCAGCCACCAATCCGAAGGCGTTCTTCTACGGGAAACCGATTACCCTCGAGGACCATCAGAACTCGCGATTCATCGCTGAACCTTTGCATCTCCTCGATTGCTGCCAGGAATCCGACGGCGGCATCGCGATCGTCGTCACCTCGGCAGAACGAGCCAAAGATCTGAAGAACACCCCCGCCGTTATCGCTGCCGCCGCACAGGGCAGCGGGGCAGATCAATACATCATGACCAGCTATTACCGCGACGGTTTGACCGGCCTACCGGAGATGGGCCTTGTCGGTGATCAACTCTGGTCACAAAGTGGGCTGCGCCCGTCGGACATGCAGACGGCGATCTTCTACGACCACTTCACGCCCTATGTTCTGATGCAGCTCGAGGAACTCGGTTTCTGCGGTAGGGGAGAGGCCAAGGACTTCATCGCCGGTGGCGCAATCGAACTCGGAGGCAAGCTTCCGATCAACACCCATGGTGGACAGCTCGGCGAGGCATACATCCACGGGATGAACGGTATCGCCGAGGGAGTTCGGCAGATCCGTGGTACTTCGGTCAACCAGGTCGACTCCGTCGAGAATGTACTGGTGACTGCGGGAACGGGCGTTCCGACATCGGGGCTTGTGCTGACTCGCTGATTATCGTGGGCACAGCTTCATCAGGCGTCACGGCCTGTTGGCACCGCATCGAGGTCTCCTTCGATGCGGTGCTGGCCCGTGTTCTGTTGTGCCCGAGGAGTACTACCTCAGGTTTTGAAGGTGGTGTTCGCCGGCCGCGGGTGCTGGCCGGGGTCGATCGAGGGCGGCGGGATGAACCACGGTTTGTTGTCGGCGCCGATGCGGATTTCCCATTTCCCGACGAATCCGGTTTTTCGGTGCATCAGCCGGTGATGTGAACGGCACAGTAGGACAAGGTTGTTCATCAACGTCGGGCCACCGTTGGCCCAGTGCCGGATATGGTGTGCATCCGTCCAGGCGGGCACGCATGTGCAACCCGGGAAGGCGCAGCCTTTGTCTCGGGCGATCAGCGCCACTCGCTGTTCGGCGGACACTAATCGCTTTCCGGGTTTCGCATCGAGCGGCGCCCCGTGATCGTCGAGCAGAACCGTGGACAGGAAACAGTCGCAGCCGAGGAGTCTGGTCTGCGATACGGACAGTGGTCCGAGCCAGGGCATGTGCCCGACGTCGAGATCCGACACAGCCGCTCCACCATCAGGAGCAGCGGGTGTTGCGGCGCAGTCCCGATGCTCCGCGAGATCGCGGGCGTTGATGTGCACGTTCACGTGCGGCCGCTGGCCACCGTCGGTGCCGGTCTTCGCGCAGTCCAGGTAACGCCGGATCAGTTCGGTGAACCCGTCCGCGGTCCGCTTCGCCGCCGACCGGGCATCGGGGGTTCCATCGGGTGCCGGGGTGGGCATCGTCAGATTCGACAGGGCGGAGAGCAGCATTTCGCCGGTGAGAGCATCGAAATCGCCGCGCACCACCACCCGGCCGTTCAACGTCGACGCGATCCGGAGCTCGTTGCGATCCACATCTTCGGCGGGCGGAATCTCATCCGATTCGAAAATGCGCTCCAAGGTCGCGATAACGTTCCGGACTTTCGTGGTCGTCGCTTCCACTCCGGACGCGGCCGCCAACAGTAGGTCGATACAGCGAGGGACCGCTTCGTCCGGCATTCCCTTCGGTGGTGATTCGCAGAACGCCACGATCAGCACGGCGTGCTCGAAGGAGCAGTCCCCGTCATCGAACCGGGCCGCCACCGCCGGAAACGGCCGCAGCGCCGCACCCAGGGCGGCGATCTTCTTCCCGTCCCGAACCTGCAGCATCGTGTTTGCCGCCAACCAGCAACCCACCCCGCGGCTCGCAATCACCTGATCATCAGGACGCATCGAGAGTTCGTCCACCACCGCCACACGAACAGCCTCGAGACGCAGAATCTCCGCACTCGCCGACACCGCAGCGGCACGTAACTCAGAAGCAGACAACCGCCACAGGCGTCCGCGCAACCCCACCGCAGAACCCGACAC
>NZ_CAURKP010000103.1:0-19160 GCF_963525155.1 uncultured Rhodococcus sp. | reverse complement strand
CCTTTTTGGTAGTCGGCACTACCAAAAAGGCGCACAGGGCCGGAGGGCTTCAGGGTGTGGTGGAGAACTTCGCTTCGACGTCGGCAGCGCTCACGCCGAAATCCTCGAGCGAATAGCGATGCGACGGACGACGGTGCTCGGCAAGGCTGGCCTGATGCGACGCCTCCACCGCGGCGCGGGCGTCGTCTGTGAAGGGCAGGGCGAACTGTGCATAGATCTTCTCGACGGTGCCGACCGCATCGGCGATGAAGTCCTTGTAGTCGACGTCGATGAACTGATCGGGGTTGTAACGGCTACGGGCATTGTTGAAGTTCGCATTCCCTCGCGCCCACAACTCCAGTTGCGTGCGCCCGATGGCCGGACGATCGAAGGCCCTCGACATGTCGTGCCCGCCCTGCTCTACGAGGCTGAAGGTGGACGCCATCGATGTCAACGGGTCCCGGAAGGTCCGAACGAACAGTGCATCCGGATAGACCGACATGATCTCGTCGATCGCGAAGACATGGCTCGGGCTTTTGAGCACCCACCGTCTGTCCTGGTCGTGCAGCCCGATCAACTGCAGGTTCTTCTTGTGCCGCGCATATGTTTCGGTCCAGTCCTGCTCCGCCAGCCACCGGGTGTAACTCGGCACGTACGCCACCGTCTCGAACGCGGTCGAGAGCATCGTCTGCTGCAGCAGCCGCCAGCATTCCTCGACCTCCTCCGCCCCCATGAAATGCACCTTCATCAGGTCCGCTTCGTTGCGCTGGCGAGCACGGTAGAAGGCGTCGGAGCGAACGTAATCTTCGTTCTCCGACCACTTGTCGCGCTCGGGGCGCGGCTGCGGCGTCTCGGCGAGCCACATCTCGGCGCCCTGATGCGCCGGGTCGGCACCGAGCAAACGGTGCAGCGCGGTGCTGCCGGTGCGGGTCAACCCGACCACGAAGATCGGGCGTTCGATCGGAACATCGACGTGCTCTGGATATTTCGCGAATCCGGCCTCACTGGTCAGGCGACCCGCGAGCGCTCCGACGATCATCTTTCGAGCGATCACCTTGCCGTGAGGAGTGAGGTCGGCCTCGTTCTGGAACGACTCGAGGAGAACTCGAAGTCCTTCGAGATAGCTTTCGCTGCCGAAGTTTTCGTACCCGGCCGCCTCGCGCGCAGCCTGGTGCAGGTCATCGATGGAACCGATGCCGTCGTAATCCTGTGTCATGGCTAGTCCTTGTATGAGTTGATCAGTGGTGCGTGTGACCGCAGTTGACGTCGAGACATTGCCCTGTGATGGCCCTCGCTGAATCGGACAGGAGGAAGACGACAGCGTTTGCGATGTCATCTGGCTCCGGCAATCGGCGCAGATCGGCGCCCGCTGCGATCTCGTCGTAGATCATCTTGGGGTCGACTCCTGCCGCCGCCGCCTTCTTCTCGAACATGTTCTTGACCGAGTCCGCCCAGATATAGCCGGGAGCAACCGAATTGACTCGAACGCCCTTGGGACCGAGATCGATCGACAAACTGCGTGCCATTGCCAGGAGCCCGGATTTCATGATGCGGTAGGCCCCGAACCCGGGAAGCTGGTTGCGCAACACCATGGACGTGACCATCACGACGGACCCGTGCGACTCGATCAATGCCGGAGCAAATTCTCTGGTGACGTTCAACGCCGCGAGCAAGTTGATGTCGATGCCCGACTGGATGGACACCACGTCGGCGTCCAGGAGCGGGACCTGCGCGGGTTGAACAAATGCGTTGTTCACCAGGCAATGCACCGCACCGAACTCAGCGACAGTTGTCTCCGCCAACGAAGCGATCGAATCGACGTCGGTGAGGTTCGTCGGGACGGCCAACGCGATTCCGCCGCGGTCTCGAATCTCCCTTGCCACCGATTCCAAGCGCTCGGGTGTGCGGGCAGCCAGAACAACCTTCGCTCCGGCCGCCGCACTCTGCATCGCAATCGAACGACCCAGCGCCGGGCCCACTCCCGAGACGACGACAACCTTGCCTGCCAGCAGGCCCTGATGGGTCAGCACAGCGCCTGCGGATCGAGAACAACACTCAGGGAGATGATCTTGCCGTTCTCGTCGAACTCGAACACATCGGTGGCAGCGAAGTCAGGGATACCGGCGCGCTGCACCCGAAGCTGCATGGCTGCGTACATTCCCGTCACCGAAATCGGACCGAGCAGGCTGACTGTGAAATCGACCTGCGCGTTCGCGGTATCGAATTCGCGAATCTCGTCGATGCCGCGGTAGGTCCGGACCCCCAGCGGTTCGTGTTGAACTGCGTCGGGCGCAAACAGCGCAACCAGTCCGTCGACGTCGTGACTTCCGAGACACTTGACGTAATCTTCTACGGCAGAGACTATTTCAGCCCTGTCAGGCATGGATGCTCCTCGTGTTCAGGCGGATCAAGAAATGGTTCCGCGGGCGCGGAGATGGTCGACGATCGCGATCGCAGCGTCCTCGGTCGTCGTGACACTGGTGTCGATGTGAATGTCAGGGTTCTGCGGCGGTTCGTACGGCGAATCGATTCCGGTGAAGTTCACCAACTCGCCCCGTCGAGCCTTCTTGTACAGCCCCTTGGGATCTCGCTCCTCTGCGACGGCAAGAGCGGTGTCGACGAAGATTTCGACGAACTGTTCGTCGCCGATCAATTCGCGGGCGGCATGACGCTCGGCCTCGAACGGTGAAATGAAGGACGCGAGCACGATCAGACCGGCGTCCGCCATCAGTCGGGTGACCTCGGTGACGCGACGGATGTTCTCGACGCGGTCGGCTTCGGTGAATCCGAGGTCTCGATTCAGCCCGTGACGGACGTTGTCTCCGTCGAGGAGGTAGGTGTGCGCGCCGAGTGCGTGCAGTTGACGCTCGACATCGTTCGCGATGGTCGACTTTCCCGAACCGGAGAGACCGGTGAACCACAGAACTGCGGGTTGGTGTCCCTTGAGCCTGGTGTGCGCGGCCTCGTCGACGTCGACGGATTGCCAGTGAATGTTGTCCGATCGACGCAGCGAGTGCGTGATCATGCCCGCACCGACAGTGCCGTTGGTAAGGCGGTCGATGAGGATGAAGCTACCGGTGTCACGGTTGCCGACGTACGGGTCGAACGGGACCGGCCGATCGAAACTGAGGTTGCACACACCGATTTCGTTGAGCGCGAGAGTAGTCGTTGCGGTCTTCTCGAGAGTGTTGACGTTGATCTTGTGTTTCGGTTTGGTGATGCGCGCAGTGACTGTCACGGTACCGATCTGGCACAGGAACGGCCGTTCGGGCAGCATGGGAGCCTCACCCATCCAGACGATGCAGGCCTCGAACTGATCGGCTACGGCCGGCGGATTGTCGCCGATGGACAGCACATCACCGCGACTGATGTCGATCTCGTCGGCGAGCGTGATGGTGACCGAGCGACCCGCACCGGCAACGTCGAGGTCGCCACCCATGGTCACGATGCGCTCGACTGTGGACGTCTTTCCACTGGGGAGCACGCGGATGGGATCTCCGGGAGATACGGTGCCGGAAACGATCTGGCCGGAGAATCCGCGGAAGTCGAGGTCCGGCCGGTTGACCCACTGCACCGGCATCCGGAACGGAGCCGCGGCGGCAGCATCGTCGATGTCCACGCTTTCGAGATGCTCGATCAGGCTTGGTCCGGAGTACCACGGGGTATTCGCACTGCGCTCGGTGAGATTGTCACCCATGTATGCCGACATCGGGATGGCGACGAACCCGTCCAGACCGATCTCGTGAGCGAACTCTGCGTAATCCGCGGTAATGGCATCGAAGACCTCTTGCGAGTAGTCGACGAGGTCGAGCTTGTTCACGGCAAGCACCACGTGCTTGATCCCCAGCAACGACACCAGATACGAGTGCCGGCGGGTCTGAGTCAGTATCCCCTTGCGGGAATCGACAAGGATCACAGCAAGATCGGCGGTCGACGCGCCCGTCACCATGTTTCGGGTGTACTGCTCGTGCCCCGGAGTATCGGCGACGACGAACTTGCGTCGCTCGGTCGTGAAGTAGCGATAGGCGACGTCGATCGTGATGCCCTGCTCACGTTCCGCGGCGAGACCGTCGACCAGGAGCGCGAAATCGAGCCCCTCCCCCTGGGTTCCGCTCTTGCGCGAATCGGCTTCGAGCGCCGTCAACTGGTCGTCGAAGACGAGTTTCGATTCGTAGAGCAGACGGCCGATCAAGGTGCTCTTGCCGTCGTCGACGCTGCCGCACGTGATGAATCGCAGCATGCTCTTGTTTGCATGACGTTCGAGGTACGCCTCGATGTCGTCAGCGATCAGATCCGAGGAAACAGTCATCAGAAGTACCCCTCTTGCTTCTTCTTCTCCATCGACGCACTGGAGTCGTGGTCGATGACCCGTCCCTGGCGTTCGGAAGTGGTGGTGAGCAACATTTCCGAGATGATCTCGGTCAGGCTCGTTGCGGTCGATTCGACGGCTCCGGTCAGCGGGTAGCAGCCGAGGGTGCGGAAACGAACGCTCTTGAGTTCCGGGGTCTCTCCCGGCAGCAACGGCATCCGGTCGTCGTCGACCATGATCAGCGCACCGTCCCGCTCTACGACGGGCCGCTTGTCGGCAAAATACAGCGGAACGATCGGAATCTCTTCCTGGCGTATGTATTCCCACACATCCAGCTCGGTCCAGTTCGAGAGAGGGAAGACGCGCAGGCTCTCGCCCGGCGCTTTGCGGACGTTGTACATCCGCCACAGTTCCGGTCGCTGCTGCTTGGGATCCCAACGGTGCGCAGCTGATCGGATCGAGAAGATGCGTTCCTTGGCGCGGGATTTTTCTTCGTCACGTCGGGCGCCGCCGAATGCAGCGTCGAACTTGTAGTGATCGAGGGCTTGTTTGAGGCCTTCGGTCTTCCACATATCGGTATGGACAGCGCTGCCGTGAGTGAACGGGTTGATCCCCTGCTTCACGCAGTCCGGGTTGGTGTGGACGATCAGATCGAGATCGCCTGCAGCAGCGGTACTGTCACGAAGTTTGTACATTTCACGGAACTTCCACGTGGTATCGACGTGCAGAAGCGGAAACGGCAGCTTCGACGGATAGAAGGCCTTGCGCGCCAGATGCAGCATCACGGCGGAGTCCTTGCCCACCGAGTACAACATCACCGGGTTCTCGCTCTGGGCAACAGCTTCACGCATGATGTGAATGCTCTCGGCTTCGAGTCGTTCGAGGTGCGTCAGTGTCGCGGTCATCGGCCCAGTTCCTCCAGTGCTTTCGGGGCGAGTTCGGGTCGGCAGATCAGCAGATCCGGCAACCACGGGTTTTCCTGGTTGTAGCGCAGTTCGCTGCCATCGATACGCGAAACATGCAGTCCCGCAGCACGTGCGACAGCAACGGGCGCCGCCGAATCCCACTCGTACTGTCCGCCCGCATGTGCATAGATGTCTGCCTCACCCGAGACGACCGCCATTGCTTTGGCTCCGGCGGATCCCATTTCGATCAACTCCGCGCCCATCGAGTCGGCCATGCGCATGACCGGTTCCGGACGACGCGTCCGCGATACGACGACTCGAACCGGCGTCGCGGCATCCCGTTCGGTTCGATCATCGCTGCTCGAATAGGTGACGCCAAGGGCAGGCATTGCGACCGCACCTGTTGTGAGGACACCGTTTTCAGTCAGTGCAACATGAACGGCCCAGTCCGATCGTCCGGCCTCGCCGTACTCACGGGTGCCGTCGAGAGGGTCGACGATCCACACCCGATCCGCAGCCAGCCTCGCGAGGTCGTCAGCCCCTTCCTCCGACAGCACTGCATCCGCAGGAAAGCGTCGGGCAAGTTCGGCGACGATGAATTCGTGACTGAGCCGATCGGCCGCGTTCTTGAAAGTCGCGACATCACCGTCGTTTTCGCCGAGGGATTTCCGATGGTCGAGCAGAAGTTCTCCAGCCGCAGCGGCGATGTCGATCGCCGCGCGTTCATCGTTAGTGCGTGTCATAGGTACTCCACAACTGTGTAGACCTCCCGATCGATACGGGAAGAAAGGTCAGGCCGACCGCAGAGTGTCCAGCACTTTGCACTGGCCTCGATGTGGTCTGCGCCATACCGTAACACCAGAATGAACGATGTTCATTCTATTTCGAACAATGTTCATTCTATGATCTGAGTCACATCGAATTCTGGGCGGCGCTCGACAACGAACAGTGTTCGATGTGAATTGAGGATGCCGACCACCGCGACTACGGTGATCAAATGAGCAGTACCAGCAGCAAGTCGATCTACGGCGACGCCGAAGTGCGTCGACGCCGAACTCTCGACGCGGCGATCTCGCTTCTGGACGAAGGAGGCTACTCCGCGCTCACGATCCGCGCTGTCGCCAAACGAGCCGGCACCAGTACTGGCCTGATCTACCAGTACTTCGTCGACAAGCAGGACATCTTCGCCGCCCTCCTCAGCGAAAGTCAGCTGGAAATGGCGGACTTCGTGAACTCGCTCCCCCGCGAGCAGGGACTGAGCGCCTTACTCGAGTCCATGATTTCCGAGTTTGCTCGGCACTGGGCACGGGTGGGTCGACTCACCACCACTTGGCGCGACATCGAAGGCATGGCCGGGTCCGACCGAGAAAGCATGCGGGAACTTCACGCATCCGTAGCGGTCTACAACTCGGCATTGATTCGAGCGCTCACCGAATCTGCTGCAGCCGAAGGGAGCAGGTTGATCGACGACCCCGCGTTGATCCATCTCGTGCTCTCCGGACTCAAAGGCCTGTCGGACACCATCGTCATCAACATCGCCAAAGAAGTCACACCCGAGTACTTCGTGAGCTTCTCCGCCCGGGCGCTCGCGCGGTCCATCACGGAGTGACGGACCGACACCTTACGAACGAACGAGGCGAGCGATGGCCGCCTGAGCTTCCTTGATCTTGACGTCCGCTTCCGGACCACCCTGCTTGGCAGCTTCGACGACGCAACCCGCAAGGTGGGCGTCGAGAAGCTTCAGGGACACGGACTGCAACGCGCTCGTCGCGGCGGATACCTGGGTGAGCACGTCGATGCAGTACCGGTCGTCTGCGACCATGCGTGAAATTCCGGCTACCTGACCTTCGATACGACGAAGGCGCTTGAGCAGATCGTCCTGCTCGGGGCTGTAACTACTCATACCGCAACTATACCCCCTACCCGTATGAGGGCTACTGCGATGCGACGAAGCCCACCCGGACGCGGCGCACGACATCGATGGCCATCAGCCCCGCAACCAGAATCGACAACCCGGCGCCCGAGATCCAGAGACCGTCGTAGTGCGTGCTCTCGAACGGTGGAGCGCCCTCCAGTATCGGTCCGAAGTCGGACGTCGTCGTACCCGCTCGCCAGCACACGACCGCCAGAATCGTTGCGGCGACGATACCGAGTACTCCGATCCACGTCTTCACGTCGACACGCGGGGATGGCTGTGGCTCAGTCATCGGCAGACCCGTCCGGTTCCACACCAACCACAACGACCTGACTCAACGCCTCGCGAAGTGCCTGATCGTCCTTTGCCCACGCCCGCACCAATCCCCCGGTGGTCAAACGTAAGCCGATACCGTGCCGACGCCTGGGCACTCCGGACAGCTCACCGAGCGCGCGTGCCGTTTCCCACGGTTCCATTTCGTCCTCGTAGGCAGCGTCGTCGGACTCCGGGAACACCTCGGCGATCTCGGTGATCGGCACCTCTTCGGTTCCCTGACGCAACGTGGTCGCGGTCAGAAGTACGCTCGCGTGCCGCCGTGCTGCGATCACCTGCACGTAGACCAATCCGGTGAGGATCACGGCGAACATCGCCAGACCGAACCAATGCACCACCGGGCCGGTGAACAGTTCGATGACCAAGGCGATCAGGCAGAAGATCGGACCGAACGCGATGGCCCACCACCGAGAACCCGGTTCGTAGTACAGAACGTCCGGGCCGATTTCCGGCGCGCGATCAGCCACGGGCGAACCAACTTCGGGTGGTGTCGCGGTAGATCGCGATGCAGGCACAGATCAGCATGACGGGAACAACCAGCGCGAGCACGGTACTGATCCCGGCGACGACCAGCGCGATCTGCAGCACCGCGAACACTCCGGACACGATCACCAGGATCCGTCGGCACAGCGCCCTTCCGGCGCGAGTGGGACCGGCGAGGCCGCCGATCGCGAGGCCGGTCAACAGCAGAACCAGCCCTGACACCCGCACGAAGGTGACGTAGATGTCGATGTTTCCGGCCGAAACGCCTTGATCGGTGAACTGCTCACGCAACGAATACGAAGCGCTGGTGACATTGATCAGGCCGAAGAGTATGAGCAGGAACGCGCTGGCGATCCACAGCCAGAATGCTGCCTCGACAGCCGTCGGGCGCCTGACCTTCGTAGAGATACTCACGGGTTCAAGTGTGCGCTATCCGCTGACGATGCCCGGAATCATGAGCATCAGGAGTGTCACCAGAACAGAGGCTCCGAGGATCGCGAACAAGATCACTTCGGTGCGTGAACCACGTTGGCGCAGTGGCGCGTCGTGGGTGCTTTCCGTACGCAGGGCTTCCTGAGAACTCATCGCGTCCGACCTCTCCCCTACTACTTCAGTGACCCGTTTCACAGTACCCCGAGCTACCTACCGGTTCCCCGCCGGGGGGAAACGAAGAAAGTACGGATTGGACTCTTTTCGGTGCATCATCACGATCGCCCCGACAGCAGCAACTGCCTGCAGGATTTCCGCTCCGCCGAACAGCAGAGTGGCCGCGCCGCCGTCTCCGCCGAGCCCGAAGATCACCGGGATCGCGGAGACCAGCATGAAGACGCCACAGAACGTCAGCAACATTCGAGCCCAGTTCTTGCCGCGACTCATCGCGCGCACGAACAGAAGGAACACGGCGGTGACGATCACGACCAAAACCGCAGAGAATACGATGACCAGTGGGAACATGCCCTCCATGTCGGAACGCGTCAGACCGGCGTCGACAGCTGCCTGATTTCTGAGCATCTCGTCGACGAACATCGACTTCTGCCCGAGCAGCATCCAGATCATCGCGCCGCCCTGGACCAACCCCAGCGCCGTCACAGCCCACCACAACTGAATCGCAGTCACGACGTCCGTCGGCGGCTCGGGTTTCGGCGCAGGTCCCGGGTATCCGTTGTAACCGGGGCCGTATCCCGGGATCTGACCCGTCGGCATCGGTCCGAGTTCGCGGTACGGCTGATTCTCGAACGGCTGGTTCTCGTAGGGAGGTTCCCGGCGGGGCGGTTCCTGGCGCGACGGCGGCCACTGCTCGGTCATGACACCAGCGTATCGGTCGATACCGGCGCAGCCACCATGCGTGACTCCGTCACAGCCATCCGGCAACTTCCGACGCCCAGTACGTGAGGACCACGTCGGCACCGGCGCGGCGAATGCTGATGAGCGATTCGAGAATCGCCGCGTCCCGATCGATCCACCCGTTCTGCGCGGCCGCAGTGATCATCGAGTACTCCCCCGAGATCTGGTACGCAGCGACCGGAACCGGGGACCGGTCGGCGGTCTCACGCAGAATGTCCAGGTAGGACATTGCAGGCTTGACCATCACCATGTCGGCGCCCTCGGCGACGTCGAGGTCTACCTCGCGCATCGACTCGCGGCGATTGGCGCCGTCCTGCTGATACGTACGACGGTCGCCTTGCAGTGAGGATCCGACGGCTTCACGGAACGGCCCGTAGAACGCTGACGCATATTTCGCGGCATAGGCGAGCTGGCCGACATCGACATACCCCGAAGCATCGAGTGCACCACGGATCGCAGCCACCTGACCGTCCATCATGCCGCTGGGTCCGAGCAGGTGCGCACCCGATTCAGCTTGCGCGAGAGCCATTTCGACGTATCGGATCAAGGTCGCGTCGTTGTCGACAGCGCCGCCGGCAGTCAACACGCCGCAGTGGCCGTGATCGGTGAACTCGTCGAGGCAGGTATCTGCCATGATGACCGTCGAATCGCCGAGTTCGTCTGCCAGAGCGCGCAATCCGACGTTGAGGATGCCGTCGGGATCGGAGGCACCGGACCCCTGGGGATCCTTGTCCTCCGCCTTCGGGACACCGAACAGCATCAGGCCACCGACGCCGGCTTCCACCGCTTCCACCGCTGCGGACCGCAGCGAATCGAGGGTGTGCTGGAAAACGCCTGGCATGGAACTGATCTCACGCGGTGCGTCGATGCCGTCGGCGACGAACATCGGCAAAACGAGGTGCCGGGGTTCGAGCGAGGTCTCTGCCACGAGTCGCCGGAGCGCAGGAGTGCGCCGGAGCCGGCGAGGGCGATGAGTAGGAAACACGAGAAGTAGCCCTCCTTCGTCGGAACCTGTGAGCGGTTGAGGAGTCCACAGACTCCTCAACCCCTCACGGGTGCGCTAGCGCCTTCGAGACTTCTTGCGCGGGGGCGGCAAAGCACCTTCGGCGCGCAGACGAGCAGCATGCTCGGCGAGAGCCTCCACCAGCGGTCCCACCTGCGAGGTCTCGGGCTGCACGTCGACGCGCAGACCGAACTCGATAGCGGTTTCGGCCGTCTTCGGGCCGATGCACGCGACCAACGTGCGGGCGTGCGGCTTGCCGGCGATGCCGACGAGGTTGCGCACGGTCGAGGACGAGGTGAAGCAGACGGCGTCGAATCCACCGGTCTTGATCATCTCGCGGGTCTCGGCCGGCGGCGGCGCTGCCCGGACGGTGCGGTAGGCGGTGACGTCGTCGATCTCCCAACCGCGTTCGCGCAGGCCCTCTGCGAGGGTTTCGGTCGCAATGTCCGCCCGCGGCAACAGAACCCGGTTGACCGGATCGAAAACGTCGTCGTACGGGGCGAATTCGGCCAACAGGCCTTCGCTGGACTGCTCACCGGTCGGGATCAGCTCGGGGTTGATGCCGAACGAGCGCACCTTGGCTGCGGTTGCTTCACCGATGCAGGCGATCTTCACACCGGAGAAGGCGCGAGCGTCGAGGCCGAACTCTTCGAACTTCTCCCACACTGCGCGAACAGCATTGGTGGAAGTGAAGACGACCCACTGGTAGCGACCGTCGACGAGTCCCTTGACCGAACGCTCCATCTGAGCCGGGCTGCGAGGCGGCTCGACGGCGATGGTCGGAACCTCGATCGGGATCGCTCCGTGAGTGACCAGACGGTCGCTCATCTCGCCGGCCTGATCCTTGGTGCGCGGCACGAGGACGGTCCAGCCGTACAGAGCGCGCGATTCCCACCACGACATCTTGTTGCGCTGCGCGACAACCTTGCCGACGGTGACGATGAGCGAGCCCACCAGTTCGGATCCGGCTTCGTTGAGCGTCGCGAGAGTTGCCTCGACGGTTCGCTGCTGACGAGTGGTACCGCGGACGGTGATCGCAGCAGGCGTCTGCGGGGCCAAGCCGTTCTCGACCAGCGCGCTGGCGGTCTCGGCGAGATGTCCGGACGTCGCGTGCAGGACAAGCGGTCCCGGTGCAGCGGCCAGAGCAGCCCAGTCGACTTCACCGCGAACGTCGGCCTCGGTGTGACCCGAGCCGAGCGCCATGCCGGCGTAGCTCGGCACAGCCGATCCCGAAGGCAGACCCGGGAGAACCTCGAACTGAACCTGCGTACGGGCGACTGCGGTGACCTCTGCGATCACGGAATCCGTGGTCAGCGGGTCGCCGGAGACCAGACGCACGACGTCGTGACCGTTCTTGGCCTCGTGCACCAATGTCTTTGCAACCTCGGCAGGCTCGCCGAGTGCCGGACGCACGTCCGCGATCAGCTCGCCGGTCTCCTCGTCGCGGCCCATGTCGATGCCGACGAGTGCGACGACGCCCTTGTCGACATCCGGATCGGTGAATGCCATTGCGGCGCCGGTGAGGACGTCACGTGCGCGAACGGTGAGCAGGGCGGGGTCGCCCGGTCCCGATCCCACGAACAGGATCCGTCCGGGAGTGTTCTTTCGGACTCGGGTCATCGGTGATTCTCCAGTGCGCTGTATCGAAATGGGAACTTGGTGCAAGTGCAAAGTGCGGCGTCAAACATCGGCTGCCTCGCCTGTAGTCACGTTCATCAACTCGCGGGCGCCGAGTTCGAGTAACTCGCGCGCTACCGCTCGGCCGAGTTCCTCGGCCTTGTCCGGCGCACCCACGGCGCCGGTACGGATGACGTCCGAACCGTCGATGGCGGCTGCGCAGCCGCGTACCGACAGTTCGTCGAAGATTCTGCCGTCGTCGTCGAGGGATTCGACGATCTCCGCGATCGCTCCCACCGGAGCGGTGCAGCCGGCTTCCAACTCGGCGAGCAGGGCGCGCTCGGCAGTAACTGCCGCCCGGGTACCCGCGTCGTCGTGCTCGGCGAGGATCGCCGCCAATTCCGCATTGGCAGAAAGGCATTCGACGGCCAGAGCACCCTGCGCCGGAGCGGGGAGCATCTGCACGGGCTCGATATTCTCGGTGATGAGATCGAGCAGCCCGATACGGGACAGGCCGGCGCGAGCGAGGATCACGGCGTCGAGTTCACCGGATTCGACCTTGCCGAGACGGCGCTGCAGGTTGCCCCGCAACGGCACGATGTCGAGGCCGAGACCGAGTGCCTTCAGCTGCGAAACACGGCGCGGCGCCGAGGTTCCCACCTTGGAACCGGCCGGAAGCTCCCCGAGGACCAGACCGTCACGGGCGACGAGCGCGTCACGCGGATCTTCGCGTGGGGGAATCGCCGCGATGACGAAACGCGGGTCCTGCGCGGTCGGTAAGTCCTTGTAGGAATGCACCGCAACGTCGACGCGGTTGTCCACCAAGGCTTCTCGAAGCTCTGCCGTGAACACTCCGACGCCGATCTTCTGGACTGGATCGGTGGACTGGTCGCCTTTGGTCTTGATGATGACCAACTCGGCGGGATGTCCGGCTGCAATGAGGGCATCGCGCACGGTACCGGCCTGCGTGGTCGCGAGAAGACTTCCGCGAGTGCCGATCCGCAGCGGGCTCCCCGATCGAGGGGTGGTGACGCTCATGCCTGCAGGTCCCTTCCAGTGCGGTCGCCGTCCACCAGATCGGTGGGTGTGGCCACGGCCGCGGGAGATCCGGGGCTGAGTTCGAAGAGTTCGCGCAGCGCTGCTGCGTAGGAGTCGCCGCCGGGGGCCGACGCGAGTTGCTTGACGCGCACGGTCGGGGCGTGGAGCAGCTTGTCCACGACGCGTCGCACGGTGCGTGCAACCTCGTCGCGCTGCGGATCGTCCAGGCCGGGCAGACGCGAATCGAGTCGCATCAGTTCGGCTTCGACGACGTCGGCGGCGCGCTGACGCAAAGCCGTCACGGTCGGAGTGACCTCCGCGAGGCGCTGTCCGGCAAGGTAGGTCGCAAGCTCGCCGGCGACGATGGTGCGTGCGGCATCTGCGTCAGAGGCGGCGGCGCCTGCCGCTGGATCACGCTGCAGCGTCTCCATGTCGAGAACGGTCACACCCGGCAGGCCGGCGACGGCGGGATCGATGTCGCGCGGCAGCCCGAGGTCGCAGATGACGAGGTGCTTGGTGTTGTCGCGATCGGGCTCGGCGAGTGCGCGGTGCACATCCGCCAGGGTGACCACTGCCCCGACCGCGCCGGTACAGGTCACCATGACATCTGCCTGCGCCATCGCGGCCGAAAGCTGATCGAAGGCAACACCGTCGGCGTCGACGCCGTTGGAGCGTGCCGTCTCTGCCAGGTGCTCGGCGCGTTCCTGTGTCCGGTTGACGACGACGATGCGTGCGATTCCGGCGCGGGTGAGATGCGCAACCGACAGACCGCCCATCGAGCCTGCACCGACAACCACGGCAGTGCGGCCGACCAGGCCACCCTCACCGATGATGCCCGCTGCACGATCGAGAGCCACGGACACGACTGATGCTCCGGCGGAGTCGATTCCGGTTTCGGAATGCACTCGCTTGCCGACGCGCAGTGCCTGCTGAGCCAGTTCGTGGACTACGCGTCCGGCGGCCTGCTGCGCATCCGAAGATGCGTAGGCCGAACGGATCTGGCCGAGGATCTGCTGTTCGCCGATCACCATGGAATCGAGGCCGCTGGCCACCGCGAAGAGGTGCTCGACGGCTGCTTCGCTGTAGCGGACGTACGCGTGAGCGTGCAGCGCTGTCAGGTCGAGACCCGAATGGTCGGCCAGGATTTCACCGACCTCGGTGAGTGCACCGTGGAACGCGTCCACCACCGCGTAGACCTCCACCCGGTTACAGGTGGAGACGATCATCGCTTCGGAGATGTGCGAAGACGCCAGAAGCTTGTCGATCAGCTTCGGACGATCGGTGTCGGTGACAGCTACTCGCTCGAGCACCGGGACGGGCGCGGTTCGATGCGAGACCCCGACAAGCAGAACACTCACGGCGCGATCACTGATCCGTTTCTTGTCGAACCTGCTCCGACCGGAGCGGGTGAACTGGTGGATGGGACTGACGAAGCGGATGCGGCGTGAGCCACCCGTACTCGCGGCGCGCTGGATGCCTGATCGGCATTGCGCGCACTGTTGAAGGAGAGAACCTGCATCTCGACGGCTAGATCTACGCGTCGCAGTTCCACGTGATCGGGAACGTCGAGGGCGATCGGCGAAAAACTCATGATGCAGCGCAGCCCGGCGCTGACGAACTGGTCGCACACGCCCTGAGCTGCCTCGTCCGGTGTGGAGATGACGCCGATGGTCGCATTCAGTTCACGGCAGGCGACGGTCAGTTCCTCGGTGCTGCGCACGACGAGATCCCCGACTCTGCTTCCGATTCGATCTGCATCACTGTCGAAGAGTCCGACCATCTCGAAACCGCGGCGGCTGAATCCGCCGTAGCCGACCAGCGCCTTGCCGAGGTTTCCGACTCCGACGAGAACGACCTTGTGCCCACGATCGAGTCCGAGTGCACGCTCGATGCGGATGCGGAGCCTGTTGACGTCGTACCCGACGCCGCGGACACCGTTGGGTCCGAGGAACGACAGATCCTTACGCAACTTCGCTGATCCGACACCTGACGCCTGCGCGAGTTCCTCGCTCGAGACGATGGAGGTACCCCGGTCGGACATCACTCCGAGGACCCGCAGGTATGCGGCCAAGCGCGTCACCGTAGCCTGGGGGATGACGCGATCCTGAGCGATCGGGTCGCTAACCGAGGCGCTGGCAGCGTCGGTGACGGAAGAGCCCGCAGCGCCGGTGACGCGCTGAGCCACAGGCTCATGCGTCTGGTGCGGTTCGGTCACGTCGCTGGCTCCTCGTCCGGTCGACACGACTGTCGACCTCCACGATGCTCCGGGGGAATGTTCACACCACGGTAACCGCTTGTGAACCCATGCACAAAGTTGCTCGAGACGGGTTCGATGTGCCGTTCACCTGCAAAGCGGCTCCGCGGACAACTTTGAGGGTTGCCTTACTTGCGTAAATCGTCACGAAGGCGCTCCTCGTCGACTTCCCAGTAACCGTGCTCGCGTCCGTCGAGAAGAATGACGGGCAATCTGTCTCCGTACTCCGCTCTCAGCTCTGGATCCGTCGCGGCAGCTTCGTCCACGTCGATGCACGTCAATTCCAGCTCGAACTCGGAACAGACCCGTCGCAGGACCTCCGCCGCGCCGACGCAGGACGCGCATCCTGCGCGTGTCAACAGGGTCACTTCATGCGTAGCTGCAGTCATCGACGCATACCTTTCTTCTACGGGGACGCCATCTACTTGATCGGTCGAGTGTGCCTCCGGAGCCCCACTCGGTACCAAATCGGCGGAGAGGAACGTCACACACCACAGGGAAGGTCACCATCCAACCCATCGGGCCTCATCGCGGAGGATAGGCTGACTCGAAGAGTTCTCTGCTCGAGAATGCAACACGGGAGGTGCGGGTGCCTGCGCGATCACTACCGAACGGCTCCGGATTCGGATCAGGGCTTGCCGGGGTCATTCTCCCCGGACGTCGCCACGTGAAGAATCCGCTGGGCCCGAGTGAGTCGGAAGTTCGAGCCAATCTCGCCGGCGAGGCGAGCGCTGACGCAGCTCTGGCATTGCACGAAGCTGCCAACCCCACAGAACCGGAAACCGGCGAAGAGCCCCCGGCCGTTCCGCGCGACCTCACGGCCGCCGCATTCTTCGACGTCGACAACACCATGGTGCAGGGTGCGTCGATCATCCACTTCGCCCGTGGTCTCGCTGCACGAAAGTATCTCAAGACCTCGGATCTGGTGGATTTCGCGTGGAAGCAGATCAAGTTCCGAGTCACCGGCCGAGAAAGTAGCGACGACGTCGCCGAAGGCCGCGAGAAAGCACTGTCCTTCGTGGCCGGTCGATCCACCGCCGAACTCGCCCGCCTCGGCGAGGAGATCTACGACGAGGTCATCGCCGACAAGATATGGCCAGGCACGAGGGCGTTGGCCCAGATGCACCTCGACGCCGGACAACAGGTGTGGTTGGTGACGGCAACTCCGGTCGAACTGGCTCAGGTCATCGCCGAGAAACTGGGATTGACCGGCGCCTTGGGCACTGTCGCCGAGAGTGAGGACGGCGTCTTCACCGGCCGACTCGTCGGCGACATCCTGCACGGCATGGGCAAGGCGCACGCCGTACGGACGTTGGCGGTGCGTGAAGGACTCAATCTCAAGCGCTGTTCCGCCTACTCTGACAGCCACAACGACGTTCCGATGCTCTCGTTGGTGGGGACACCGGTGGCGATCAATCCCGACGCAGATCTTCGTGAACTCGCGAAGAACCGCGGGTGGGAAGTTCGCGATTTCCGCACCGGACGAAAGGCCGCCAAGATCGGCGTACCGACGGCGCTGGTGCTCGGAGCGGTCGGCGGGGCGCTCGCGGCAATTCTCGCCAGGCGCAAAGAACAGAACGCCTGAGCGGGTTCGGTCCGGATCGAGCAGCGATCCGGACCGAACTCAGCCGAGAAAGACGTTGCGACGCTTGGCCAACAGTCGATACAGCGTCTGCTGAATCGTTTCTCGGACGTGGTCCGTGACCTCGAACAGGACCATCGGATCGTCGGCGGCACCGCTCTCGAAGGTATCGGTGACGATGGGCTTTCCGAACTCGATGTACCACTTCGACGGCAACGGAACCAGGCCGAGCGGCCCGAAGTGCGGAAACAGCGGTGTCACCGGGAAATACGGAAGACCGAGAACGCGTGCGAGTGTGGTGAGATCACCGATTTTGGGATAGATCTCCTCCGAACCCACGATCGAGCACGGAATGATCGGAACACCGGTTCGCATTGCGGCCGACACGAAGCCACCGCGCCCGAACCGCTGCAACTTGTACCGCTCACTGAACGGTTTCCCGATGCCCTTGAATCCCTCCGGGAACACGGCCGCGACTTCACCGTCGTTGAGCAGACGCTCGGCGTCGGGGTTGCAGGCCAACGTATGACCGGCTTTGCGCGCCAGTCCACCCACCACCGGCATCTCGAATGCCATGTCCGCAGCCAACATTCGCAGTGGACGATGCGCTGGATGGTGATCGTGCACGGCAACCGACGTCATCAGTCCGTCGATCGGGATCACACCGGCGTGGTTGGCGACCACAAGCGCTCCCCCGGTGAGGGGAATGTTCTCGATCCCACTGACCTCGACGCGAAACCACTTCTCGAACAACGGGCGCAACATCGGCATGACGACGTTGTCCGCGAAATGCGGGTCGAACCCGAACTCGTCGACCTCGTAGTCGCCGGACACCCGACGTCGGAAGAATTCTGCTGCCGAGGCGATCTGGTCGACGATCGCCGACCTGGCCGAATCGACGAACGTGCTCTCACCGCCGTGGTCGGCCGCCGAGGACACTCCGGACGGATGCCGGCGCTCACTTTGTTCACGGATGTCACGCTCTGCACCGGTGACGGACTCACGCGAACGGGAAGTTGCCGACTTTCCGGTGTGAGTTGCGCTGGGCCGCAGGGGAATTACCTTCGCCACGTCAGTCACCCCTTCACCGCACTTCGTCCCGACAGCGGCATGTGCATCACATCTGCACTTGTTGCCGCCGCGGCGGCGTCACCGCCGAGAATGGTGGTCAACGCATTCTCCGCCCGATCGATCCACTCGGACTTGATGATCCGGCGCGTCTGCATCGCACGCATGAAATCGTCGAGTGCTTGCATGGTGGTCCATCGCGGCTCGAACCCCAACTCGCTGCGCATGCGAATGGTGTCGAGTCCGCAGCCGAACCGGAAGTACTCGAGTTGCTCGTCGGTGTACAGCCTCATGGACGACCCCACCAACGCGCTCCCGACGCTGCGGAACAGAGCGAGCGGCATGGGAACTTCCACCCTGCCTGCCCGGCGGATCGCCTGCGACATCATGACCACTCCGTCGCCGGCGATGTTGTACGTACCCGAAGCGTGTCCGATGGTCGCCTTCTCCAGCGCCGCGAGGGCATCCTCGACGTGGAGCAATTGCAGGCGCGCGTTGCGCCCGACGATGGTGGGCACGAGTGGGGCGGTGACGTAGTGCCCGACGGTTGCAGTCAGCTGAGGTCCGATCAACGGCGCCAACCGCAGAATCCCGACCGAGATGTCCGGGCGCCGACGCCCCATTCCGCGGAGGTATCCCTCGATCTCGAGGCTGTCGCGGGCATATCCGCCCGGCGGCCGGCGGCGCGCACTCATTTCTTCGGTGAACTGAGCGGGATCCTTGGCACTGCACCCGTAGACGACCGAAGCCGAGCGCAGGACCACCTTGCGAACCGTCGGAGCTTTCTGACAGACCGCGAACAGTTGCATGGCGCCGATGACGTTCATGTCCTTCATCGCGGCGCGGCTGCCGGCTTTGGGGGCTTTCTGAAGCGTCGACGCGTGCACGACGGTGTCGACCTCGGCGTTTCGGATCACTTTGCCGATCAGCGGATTGCGGATGTCTGCTCGCACGAATTCCGCGCGGCCCATTCTGCGCATCATGTCCTTGCTCGGACTGACGGCGTCGACGGCGATGACACGCTCGATCGACGGATTCTGCGCAAGCCTGGTCACCAGGTAGCCGCCGAGAAATCTGCTCGCCCCGGTCACCAGTACGACGCGAGGCGTCGTGCCCCCTGAAGTGTTGTCACCTTCAACCACCAAGTACCCCCATATCCAGTAGAAACGCGCTCTGCCGAAGCGTCCCTCCCGCGATTTTCCCCCACTTTACGGGCAGAGGGGGTCCCGCGCTGACTACCCAAATTTCGGCCATTCAAGACAAACCGCCCAGCCAATGAGACGTGGCACACATCGCTTCCCCCCGAATATGCTGATGCCCGCCACCCCGG
>NZ_CAURKP010000102.1:0-19314 GCF_963525155.1 uncultured Rhodococcus sp. | reverse complement strand
GACCTGCGGTGTGGAACCGGTGGAGTCTGTACCTCTGCTGAACAAGAAGACGTAGGCGAGGATCAGGATGACCACGGCGAGTAAACCCCGCAGTGCCAGGGTGATTCGGCTGGAATTCGTGACGATCATCCGGTCAGCCCGGGTACGTGAGGTTTGAGTCCCCACAGCGCAATGGTCATCGCGACGTCGGTGAAGGCCAGGAAGACGATGCTGGTGCGCAACGCTCGTCCGGCGGCTCGTCCGACGCCTTCGGGTCCACCCGTCGCGGTGTAACCGTAGTAGCAGTGCACGAGGGTCACGACGACCGCGAACACCATGACTTTTATCAAGGACAACCAGATGTCGTTGGGAGAGAGGAAAAGACTGAAGTAGTAGCCGTACGTTCCCTCCGACTGGCCTTTGACCCGGATCACCGCAAGCGCCGTTGCCATGTACGAAGCAAACAGGCCGACCAGGTACAGCGGGACCACCGCGATGAGCGCCGCGATCATTCGGGTGGTGACCAGGTACCGCAGCGAGGGAATCGCCATGACTTCGAGCGCGTCGATTTCCTCGGAGATCCGCATCGCTCCGAGCTGCGCGGTGAATCCGGTTCCGACCTTGGCTGCCAGGGTGATTGCGGCAACGAGTGGTGCCACCTCGCGAGTATTCGCGATGGCGGACATCACGCCGGACAGCGGTGCGAGGCCGACGAGGTTGAGTCCGCGGTAGCCCTCGAGTCCGATCTGGGAACCGGCGAAGAACGAGATCGCGAAGATCACGACGACGCTGCCGCCTCCGGCGAGCAGGGTGCCCGAACCGAATGCCACCTGGGCGACGAGACGGGCGACTTCACGCCAATAGCGCTTGAGGGTTGCGGGAATCGAGGTGATGACACGCGCGTGGAACGTGAACTGATCGCCGAGTCGACTCAGGCCGTCGACGGTCCGCGAACTGACCCGCTTGGCACGAATTGCGATGGGCAGGTGCATCAATAGGCACCTTTCACCGAGACGAACAGTGGGTAGAACTGAGTAATTGCGAGGTTGGCGACAAACACGAGGACAAACGAGAGCACGACGGTCTCGTTGACTGCGTCGCCGACGCCTTGAGCTCCGCGCTTGACGGTCAGGCCCTTGTAGCAGGCCACGATTCCCGAGATGAGAGCAAAGGCAACGGCTTTGATGCCGGAGACGACGAAGTCGCTGGGTTGACTGAATTGAACGAGATTGCGCAGGAAACTCTGTGCGTTGCCGTCGAGTATCAGGACGTGAACGAAGAGGCTTGCGCCCAAACCGATTACGAGAACTATCGAGTTCAGTAGGAGGCAGACGACGGCAATGGCGATCATCCGGGGTACGACCAGGCGTTCGAGCACGGGTAGACCGAGCACTTCGAGTGCATCGATTTCCTCGCGTATCGTTCGCGCTCCCAAATCTGCGCAGATTGCGGAACCGCCGACACCGGCGATGATCAGGGCGCACACCAGGGGGCCGGCCTGTCCGATGATGAGGAACGCGACGACGGCACCGCTGTACGCACCCGCGCCGATTTGATCTGCGAGCGCACCGATCTGCAGTGCTACCCCGACACCGAGGGGAATCATCACCAGAGCGGACGCGACCGAGGTGACGTGGGCGAGAAACCACATCTGGTCGAGCGCCTCACGCCAGGCGAGGCGCTTGTGTCGAAGAGATGTGAACGCCGCAACGCACACGCGAACGGTGAAGGTGAAGAGCAGTCCGATCTCGGAGAGCAGGTTCGAGAACATGTTCGTCTTGGCGGGGGAGACAGCAGTTGTTTCCCCGGTTGTTCCATTCCCGGTCGTCGTAGCTTCGGTGCTCACGCCATCCCCCTCTCCGGCCGAATCGTTCTGGTCGGGTTTCTTCGATCACACTCGGGAGCTCGAAGTGCTCCAGGTCACGTTCGGAGACGGTATCAGGAAACTGACTCTGAAGTAAGTTCCATTTCGGCCACTTCATCACCGGGCGCGAATGTCGACGCGGAACTTTCGTTTGCGTCCACGCAACCTTCCCGGCGAGAGCCCGAAATGCGGCGGGTGCACAATGAGTGAATGCCACGATCAAGCCCCATTTCCGCTTGGAAGTCCCTTCGCGAAGGCAACGAGCGATTTGTCAACGACGCGTCCATTCACCCCAGCCAGGGAATCGCGGACCGCGCGAAACTCGTCGATGGGCAGCACCCCACAGCGGTGCTGTTCGGTTGCGGTGATTCGCGCGTAGCCGCCGAGATCATCTTCGACCAGGGTCTCGGCGACATGTTCGTCGTGCGCACTGCAGGTCACGTGCTCGACGATTCGGTGCTCGGTTCCATCGAGTACGCGGTTCACGTGCTCAACGTGCCGCTCATCGTCGTCCTCGGGCACGACGGTTGCGGTGCCGTGAAGGCAACGCTCGACGCCCTGGACGAGGGCGCAGTTCCCGACGGATTCATCCGCAGTGTGGTCGAGCGTGTTGCTCCGTCCATCCTGATGGGCCGCAACGAGGGCTTGTCCACCGTCGACGAACTCGAAGGCCGTCACGTCGTGGAGACCGGCTCGCTGATCATGCAGAGGTCCCGGATCATCGCCGACAAGGTGGACAAGGGTGCGTGCGCGATCGTCGGCGTCACGTACACATTGTCCGACGGTCACATGCGAGTTCAGGGCGCGGTCGGCGACATCGGCGAGAGCGTCGAGACCGTCGAGGGTTAGATCTTCCGGGGCAGTGGTACTTGGCAGCAGACAATGGGTACCGACACGCCGCCTCAGCTGACGGTTAGTGGACCCTGCGCCAACTACCGTTGAGTCCGTGTTGGAACCTAATGGACCACTGCCCCCCGAGATCTACTGGCGTCGCCGGGCGCTGGCCATTGGTGCCGCCGTCATTGCACTGGCGTTGATCATCTGGGCGGCGTCCGCCCTCTTCGGCGGTGGAAGTGATACCCCGGAGGCCGATTCGGCCGCTGCGAGTTCCTCGCTGACAACGGACGTCTCCTTCACCCCCAACCCTTCCGGTTCCAACGCGCCGGAGGGTGGCGGTGGCTCGGGTGGCGGCGCTGCCGGTGGATCAGGTGGCTCGGGCACGCAGGCTTCGGGATCGTCTTCGTCTTCTTCCTCTTCGTCGACCACCGGGGCTCCGGTCCCGGCCGGTCAGTGCGCCGACTCGTCGCTGGCAGTCAAGGCCACCGCAGACAAGGCGACCTTCGCTCCCGGCGAAGAGCCGTCGTTCACGATCGTCATCACCAACATCGGTTCGGCACCCTGTGATCGAGATCTGGCGGGCGGCCTTCAGCAGGTGCTCGTCTACAGCATCGACGGCAAGACCCGGTTGTGGTCCAACGTCGACTGCTACCCACAGCCCGCAGCCGACGTACGCAATCTCGCGCCCGGCGAGCAAGCTGCGTTCAAGGTCGCCTGGTCGGCCACGACGTCGACCCCCGAGTGCGCGACCGCGCAGAACCCCGAGCGCAATCCGGTGGGCGCAGGCGCTTACACGGTTGTCGGGCAGCTCGGTGCACTGCGAAGCTCCCCGGAGCCGTTCAACATCGCATGAGCGCGGGCAAGCCCGAACAGGCCCGCTAGTTGAAGGATCCGGTGATCGACGTCTCCGCGAGCCGGGAAAGTCCCTCACGGATGTGACGAGCCCACAGCCCGCCGATGCCCTCGACCGACTGCAGATCGGCAGCCGTAGCGGCCAGCAGCGACTGGAGAGTGCCGAAGGATCCGACCAACCGGTGGATCTGATGGAACTGCAATCGAGGTACACGCATCAGCACGCGATATCCGCGAGGAGTCATCGGAGTGTCGAGAGCTTCGATCGTGCCTGGATAACCGAGAACACGCGCAAGAGTCGTGAGATCGAGTAGATCGGCGTCGGTGACGCGATCGAGTGCGACGAGGACGTTGTCCATCGCCGCGGTGCCGATGGGTTCGGGACCGGCAAGATAGTCCCGAACGATGAGTTGACGTGCAATGTCGTTGTCGCCGACCAGTTCTTCGAGCTGCAGTGCCAACTGGCGACCGTCGGTGCCGAGTTCGAGGACATCCTGTTCGATTTCGATCGACACGCGGCGAACCATTTCGAGGCGCTGTACGACGGTCAACGCGTCGCGCAGAGTCACGAAATCCTCGATCTCGACCACCGACAGTTGCCGTGTCACTTCGTCGAGTCGCGCTTTGTATCGTTCGAGCGTCGCGACGGCCTGGTTGGCGCGCGAAAGTATGGTGGCCGAGCCGTCGATGACGTGCCGGATGCCGCCGACGTACACACTGACGATCGACATCGACTGACTGACCGAGACCACGGGATAGCCGGTCTGAATTGCCGTGCGCTCGGCAGCGCGGTGCCTCGTGCCGGATTCGACGGTGGGAATCTTGTGATCGGGAACCAGCTGGACGTTGGCACGCACGATGCGTGTGCCGTCCGTCGAGAGGACAACCGCGCCGTCCATCTTCGACAGCTCACGCAATCGGGTCGGTGCGAACTCCACGTCGAGGTTGAATCCGCCGTCACACAGCGCTTCCATTTCCTCGTCGTATCCGAGGACGATCAGCGCGCCGGTACGGCCGCGCAGAATTCGTTCGAGCCCGTCTCGCAAAGCGGTACCCGGCGCCAACCTGGCGATGGTCTCTCGCAATGCCGACGACGACTGTGTGTCCGCCATCGCACTGATCATTGAGAAACTCCCTGCTGAGGTCGATGTCACTTCGGTCGGGTCCGATGCCTGCGCCGGACGGATCCCCGTTTAGATTACCTATCCATGAGTAGTACCTGGACCCTGCCTGATGACCTGACTGTCCCGGAGCCGGTCGAATTCTTTCCGGCCGCCGGCGAGAAGCTGCCTCAGCACTGGTCGAAATGCTTCGGCTGCGGCGACGACCAGCCTGCGGGAATGGCGATGAGTTTCAGGGCTGGTAACGGACTGGAAGTGACCGGTCGTCTGGAGGTCGCCAAGAAGTATCAGGGCGGTCCAGGTGTCATTCACGGCGGCATTCTGTCGACGGCATTCGACGAGGCTCAAGGTATGGCATGTATGGCTCTCGGCTCGCCGGTGGTGACCGGGCACCTCGAGATCGACTTCGCCCGGCCGATCCCGTTGGGATCGGTGCTCGAATTCCGGGCTCGCATCGACGGCGTTGTACGCCGCAAGGTCTACACCAGTGCAGAAGCGGTGATCGTCGAAGGTCCGACAGCGGATCCGGACACGGTGGTGGGAACGTCCCGGGGACTGTTCCTGACCATCACCTCGGAACACTTCGCCAAGACAAAGGAGTTCGTGGACGGCGAACCGACGTCCCCGTTCGGCACCTCGTCGGTCTGACGAGGTAGTCGGCCGAACGACGATCACTTCACCGGCGTGAGCTTGGGGCGAGAGGGGGCTTGTTTGCCGCCCATCAATCCGGCGTAGGCCAGTGCCTCGGCCAGATTCGCTACTTCGTTGACGCGCATGCCGGGAATGTTCGGGCCGGAATCGACCGGCACGATGGCGCTGGTGAATCCCAGTCGGGCAGCTTCGATCAGCCGTCGGTTCACCCCGGCAACCCGTCGAACCTCCCCGGCGAGTCCGACCTCGCCGAGGATGACGAGCCCCTTGGGGACGGGTTTGGCTTTCACGGCGGAAGCGACCGCAATGGCGAGAGCCAGATCGGCACCCGGCTCGGTCATCCGCATACCGCCGACGGTCGCGGCGTAGACGTCGGCCTTCGAGATCGACACTCCGACGCGGCGCTCCAACACGGCCAGAACCATGGCCACACGGGCGGTGTCGAGCCCGCTGACGGCTCGGCGAGGTGTCGGTAGCGGCGTGGCGGCGACGAGCGCCTGAACTTCACCGAGTAGAGGTCGCTTACCGTCCATCATCACGGTGACGGCAGTGCCTTCCACAGCTTCTTCACGGTGATGCAGGAACAGGCCGGACGGATCGCTGATCTCGTTGATGCCCTGCTCGCTCAGCTCGAAGCATCCGACCTCGTCGGCCGCACCGAATCTGTTCTTCACGCCGCGGACCATGCGCAGGGTGGAGTGCTTGTCACCTTCGAAGTGCAGAACCACGTCCACGAGATGCTCGAGCGAGCGCGGACCGGCGACGGCGCCGTCCTTGGTGACGTGGCCGATCAGAAGCACCGGGATTCCACTGGCCTTGGCCAGGGAGGTCAGGGCGCTGGTGACGGCCTTGACCTGAGTCACGCCGCCGACGACCCCGTCGACGTCGGCAGCAAGCATGGTCTGCACAGAGTCGACGATGACCAGTGTCGGTTTGACCTGCTCGATGTGGCCGAGGATGGTCGCGAGATCGGATTCGGCCGCCAGATACATCCGTTCGTGGACAGAGTTGGTGCGATCTGCCCGAAGTCGAACCTGACCGGCAGACTCCTCGCCCGTGACGTACAACGCTCGATCATCCGCGCTGCGCATCGCCCAGCGGTAGACGACCTCGAGAAGTAGCGTCGATTTTCCGACGCCGGGCTCGCCCGCGAGCAGCACCACCGAACCCGGTACGACGCCACCGCCGAGGACGCGGTCCAACTCACCGATCCCCGTGGGTTTGGCCTGCGTCGAGGTGCTGTCGATCTGTGTCAGCGGCGTGGCCGGCGTCGTAGGCAGCACGGCGCTTGATCCTGCTTTGGCGAGTGAGGCGCCGGCGCGACTGGCGACGGGTGCCACTACGGCGACCTCGGTCATCGAGCCCCACGAATCGCAGTCCGGACATCTACCGACCCACTTGGGCACTACCGACTGGCATTCGGAGCAGCGGTAGTTCGATTTCACTTTGGCCACCGGGACAGACTAGAGGCGGGGTCCGACATGGACCCCGCCTCTAGTGTGATTCTGAAGTTGTTCTGCGAGGCGCATTGTGCGCCTTGGTGATTCGAGGCTCAGTGCCCAGCTTCTGCAACGTCGGGTGACTTGTCCGACTCGTTGCGCTCGAGCTGCGGGCCGGCGTCGACAGGTACGTCGACGGTGACCGATCCGGCCTTCTCGAACTTGAAGGTGATCGGGACGGTCAAGCCGGGGCGAACGCCTGCCTTGATGTCCTGCAGAACGACGAGAGTGAGCGCAGCGGGTGCGTCGTCGTTCTCTTCGTTGTTCTTGATCTGGGTCTCGGCCTCGGTCGCGGCGCCTTCGCCTGCGGGCAACTGACCGGCCTGCAGCGACGTCTGCGGCTTGATCGTCAAGCCACCTACCTCTTCACCTGCGATGACGCGTGCTGCGTAATCGGTGGTGATGCTGACGAGCTTGTCCGTGGTCTCGGCGCTGTCGTTCACGACGGTGAACGCGAGCACGGCATTGCCGCCCGGCTCGATGCTGTACTCCTCGGACGAGGGGTAAGCGATGTGCACGTTGCGCAGTGCGATCTCACCGAGGTCGGCGCTGTTGCCGTTCACGGCGGCCTGCTGGACGGCGGTCTGGCTCACCTGTCCGGAACCGCAAGCGGACAGCGCGATGGCTGCGCCTGCAGCCAGTGCAATGGCGGTAGCGACTCGACGAGTCGGCTTACGGATAGCAGTCACGATTTGTCCTCCACGGCGTCAGGTTCGCACTCCACTAGGCAGAGTAGTAGATAAGGTCCCGCGGGCTGGCCGTCGGGTCGCCACAACGGTTGTCTGCGTGGGCTTTCAGTCCGTTACGCAGGGGTGCTCCAGACCAGTTGAATGCACGTACAACAAGCCCTGTCAACCCCTACGCTCGAGCAAGGATGCCCCTGACCTGCACAGTTGATGAGTGGTCGGTTCTTTCACGTGTTAAACTAGTGGAATCGAAAGGGGCACGGGACACATGATTTTCAAGGTCGGAGACACCGTCGTATACCCCCATCACGGTGCGGCGCTGATCGAAGCTATCGAAACCCGCACCATCAAGGGTGAGCAGAAGGAGTACCTGGTTCTGAAGGTCGCTCAAGGCGATCTCACAGTACGGGTTCCTGCAGACAACGCAGAGTACGTCGGAGTTCGTGACGTGGTCGGCCAAGAAGGCCTCGACAAGGTTTTCCAGGTTCTGCGAGCACCGCACACCGAAGAGCCCACCAACTGGTCTCGTCGATACAAGGCAAATCTCGAGAAGCTTGCCTCAGGTGACGTGAACAAGGTTGCAGAAGTTGTTCGTGACCTGTGGCGTCGTGAGCAGGACCGCGGACTTTCCGCTGGTGAGAAGCGCATGCTCGCCAAGGCTCGTCAGATTCTCGTCGGAGAGCTCGCGCTCGCCGAGGGCACTGACACCGAGAAGGCAGAGACCATTCTCGACGAGGTCCTCGCGGCCGCGTCCTGACTGCAACACAACAAAGCTGACAGTGGCAGTAGTAGCCCTGGTACCTGCCGCAGGTCGGGGAGTGCGATTGGGCGAGAAATTGCCCAAGGCATTTGTCGAACTCGGTGGGTGCACCATGCTTGCACGCGCGGTCGATGGACTCCGGAAATCCGGAGCGATCGACCGCGTTGTTGTCATTGTGCCGCCTGAACTGGTCGAATCCGTCGTAGCCGACCTCGGTCGTGCAGCGGACGTCGACGTCGTCGGCGGTGGTGCCGAAAGAACCGATTCGGTTCGAGCCGGCCTCAGCGCTGCCGGCGACGCAGATTTTGTACTCGTGCACGATGCCGCGCGGGCATTGACACCGCCGGCGTTGATCGCGCGCGTCGTCGACACTCTCCGAGCCGGCAGCTCCGCTGTCATCCCGGTACTCCCGGTTACCGACACGATCAAGTCGGTCGACGTCCTCGGCGCAGTCACCGGTACGCCTCTGCGTTCGGAGTTGCGTGCGGTTCAAACTCCCCAAGGATTCTCCACCGACGTCCTGCGCAGTGCGTACGACGCCGGTGACGTCGCCGCGACCGACGACGCCGCTCTGGTCGAGCGTCTCGGTGTTTCGGTGCAGACGATTCCCGGCGACGCCCTCGCCTTCAAGATCACCACTCCGCTCGACCTGGTCCTTGCACGGGCGCTCCTGAGCTCGGAGACAGCGTTGAGTGCGGATTCACAGGACGGAAATTAGATGCGCGTCGGTCTCGGCACGGATGTTCATCCCATCGAGGTCGGTCGTCCTTGCTGGATGGCCGGGTTGCTGTTCGAGGAAGCAGACGGGTGCTCGGGCCATTCGGACGGCGACGTCGCCGTCCACGCGCTGTGTGACGCGTTGCTCTCTGCGGCGGGCCTCGGTGACCTCGGTTCGGTTTTCGGCACCGGCAGGCCCGAATGGGACGGCGTGAGCGGCGCTCGAATGCTTGCCGAGGTTCGCCGACTGCTCGAAGAGAACCAGTTCGCCGTCGGCAACGCCGCGGTGCAGGTCATCGGCAACCGTCCGAAGATCGGGCCGCGTCGCGACGAGGCGCAGAAGGTGCTTTCCGAGATACTGGGCGCGCCTGTTTCTGTGTCCGCGACCACCACGGACGGCCTCGGCTTGACCGGTCGAGGCGAGGGGATCGCCGCCATGGCCACCGCGTTGGTCATGACAACCGAACACGACAGGTAAGATCGCTGGTCGTGACCCTGCGCCTATACGACACCGGTACGCGGGCCCTTCGGGATTTTGTTCCGTTGGCCCCCGGACATGCATCGGTGTACCTGTGTGGGGCGACAGTTCAGGGTGATCCTCACATCGGACACGTTCGCAGCGGCGTCGCTTTCGACGTGCTGCGTCGCTGGCTGTTGGCGCACGGCAACGACGTTGCCTTCGTGCGCAACGTGACGGACATCGACGACAAGATTCTCAACAAGGCCGCCGGCGCCGGTCGACCTTGGTGGGAGTGGGCGGCGACGTTCGAGCGGTCGTTCACGTGGGCCTACGACCAACTGGGTGTGCTGCCACCGTCCATCGAGCCACGGGCCACCGGCCACGTGACGCAGATGGTCGAGATGATGGAACGTCTGATCGAGAACGGCCACGCGTACGCGGCGGGCGGTGACGTCTACTTCGACGTGCAGAGCTACCCCGAGTACGGCGCACTGTCCGGCCACAAACTCGACGACGTTCATCAGGGCGAGAGTGCGGCCGAGGGCAAGCGCGATCCTCGCGACTTCACCCTCTGGAAGGCCGTCAAGCCCGGTGAGCCCTCGTGGCCGACACCGTGGGGACCTGGCCGTCCGGGCTGGCACCTCGAGTGCTCGGCCATGGCGGAGTTCTATCTCGGGGCGGCATTCGACATCCATTGTGGTGGACGCGATCTCGTCTTCCCGCACCACGAGAACGAAATTGCGCAGGCCAAGTGCGCCGGCGACGATTTCGCTCAGTACTGGTTGCACAACGGCTGGGTCACGATGAGTGGCGAGAAGATGTCCAAGTCGTTGGGCAACGTTCTCTCGGTGCCGAACGTGCTCAAGAAGGTTCGTCCGCAAGAACTTCGGTACTACCTCGGTAGTGCGCACTACCGTTCCAATCTCGAGTACTCGGACGAGGCGTTGGACGAAAGTGCGAAGTCCTACCAGGGGCTCGAGTCGTTCGTCCTGCGCACACACAAGCGTGCGGGCGGCGTCGAACTCGGTACGTGGACCGAAGGTTTCGCGGCGGCTCTCGACAACGACTTGTCGGTGCCGATCGCGTTGGCCGAGATTCACGGCAAGGCGAGCGAGGGTAATTCCGCGCTCGCTGCCGGTGATCTCGACGCGGCTCGGGTGGCTGCCGGCCAGGTGCGGGCCATGCTCGCGATCCTGGGCGTCGACCCACTCGACGAGCATTGGACGCAGTCCGGTGGCGACACCGAGACGGCAATGGAAGCTTTGGACGTGTTGGTGCGGGCCGATCTCGATCGTCGGCAGCAGGCACGTACGGAAAAGAACTGGGCGGTGGCGGACGAGGTCCGCGATCGCCTCATCAAGGCGGGTATCGAAGTAACCGATACTCCCGACGGACCCGAATGGTCCCTTAAGGCAGGGCAGTAACAATGGCTGGAAACTCGAGCAGGCGCGGCGCAGTCCGTAAGGGCGGCACCAAGAAGGGCCAGGTTGCCGGTTCCGGCGGTAAGCACCGTCGCGGTCTCGAAGGGCGTGGCGCTACGCCGCCCGCCGAGGCACGCACCAAGCATCCCGCGGCAAAGCGTGCAGCGCGCGCCGCACGTGCCGACGAGAAGCAGGGACGCGGTGGCCGTCCGGGTCCGGGCCGCAAGGTTCTCGACGGTCCCGAGACAGTGCTCGGACGCAACCCGGTGGTCGAGTGCCTACGCGCCGGCGTTCCGGCGACTGCACTGTGGGTCGCGGTCGGCACCGAGAGCGACGATCGACTGAAGGAATCCGTTCAGCTCGCTGCGGATGCCGGCATCTCGATCCTCGAGGTCCCCCGCACCGATCTGGATCGCCTCAGCGCCAACGGTCTTCACCAGGGCATCGCCCTGCAGGTTCCGCCGTACCGCTACGCGCACCCGGACGATCTTCTCTCGGAGGCACGCAAGCATGCCGAGCCGCCGCTGCTCGTCGCGCTGGACAACATCACCGATCCCCGCAACCTGGGTGCCGTCGTGCGCTCGGTCGCAGCTTTCGGTGGACACGGCGTCGTGATTCCGGAGCGCCGTAGCGCGAGCGTGAGTGCTGTCGCTTGGCGTACCAGCGCCGGCGCTGCCGCTCGTTTGCCGATTGCTCGGGCAACCAACCTCACCCGCACGCTCAAGGACTGGGCATCGAAGGGTGTTCAGGTCGTCGGTCTCGACGCCGAGGGCGACACCACTCTCGACGATTTCGACGGCAGCGGTCCCGTTGTGATCGTGGTCGGTTCCGAGGGCAAGGGCCTTTCGCGCCTCGTCCGCGAGAACTGCGACGCGATCCTGTCGATTCCGATGGCCGGTCCGGTCGAGTCGCTCAACGCCTCGGTTGCCGCCGGAGTCGTCCTGGCGGACATCGCCCGCAGGCGTCGTAGCAGCTGAGTTGTAACGGCTTTCGGGTGAGTCTGGCGGGGTTCTAGCTCCGCACCGACCAGGCTTCCCACAGTGCAGCGTAGGAACCGTCCGCGCCGATCAGTTCGTCATGTGTCCCGCTCTCGACTACGCGGCCACCGCTCATGACGAGTATGCGATCGGCGCGGACTGCTTGGCTCAGCCGGTGTGCGATCACCACGGCGGTCCTGCCGGTGACTGCGAGCTCGGCTGCCTGATCGAGTAGACCGGCTGCGGTGGTTCCGGCTTCGGCAGTCGCCTCGTCGAGGATGACGACGGGAGGATCGAGCAGAGCCAGTCGGACGAGGGCTATGTGCTGTGCCTGCGCTGCCGTCAACTGGTACCCACCGGCCCCGACCCTGGTCTCGAGTCCGTCCGGAAGTTCATGAATCCATTGAGCTTTCATCGTGTCGACGGCTTCGGCGATCTTCGCATCGTCCGAATCTGGTGCACACAACCGGAGATCGTCGGCGATCGTCCCGACGAACACGTGAACTTCCTGGCTGACGAGGACGACTTCGTGCCGAAGTTCGGCATCACTCAGGTCGTCAATCAGTGTGCCGTCGACGGTGATTCGCCCGTCCCCGACGGGAATGATGCCGGCAATCAGTTTGGCGAGCGTGGTCTTTCCGGCGCCGCTGCTTCCGACGACGGCGATTCGTTCCCCCGGTGCGATCGAGATCGAGATCGAATCGATCACCGGGGTGGAGTTGTCGTACGAGTAGGAAACCCGGTCCACCTCGACGCCGATGGGTTCGGACCGATCCGAGGCAGGAATGCTCGTGGGCCGCCCGGGCATCGCGGTGACTCCGATCAGGCGAGCCAGGCTGGCACCCGCATCCTGCAATTCGTCGATGTTCGAGAGAAATACCGCGATGGGGCTGAACAGACTGTGGAAGTAGAGGGCGGCGGCGGTAGCGGCCCCGATGGACACCGAGCCTGTGGTCACGAGCCAGTAGCCGACGCTCAGGACGGCGGCCAGTCCGAGCAGTTCGGCGCCGTTGAGTTGGGCGAAGAAGTTGGTGCGCAGGCGAACTGCCTGCATGTCGAAGCTGATGGCATGCTCGGAGGTCTCGGCGATTCGGCCGATGTGCTCGTCTGTTCGCCGCAGGGCAGTGACAGTGCCTGCGCCTCCGAGAGTTTCGATGAGCTGTTGTCCCCGCCTGGCCTGCGCAGCGCGAGAGCGTCGGTAGACGGGGCCGGAGCGTCGGAGGAAATGACGAAGAGCGAAATAGTGAATCGGCGCAACGGCAACGATTGCCACGGTGAAGCGCCAATCGATCACTCCCACACCGACAAGCGTCAGTGAAATCATGAACAGGGCAGACACGGTGGCGGGTAGTACTCGCGCGATGACGGTGTTTACCGCTTCGACGTCGCCCGAGACCCGGGAAATCAGATCACCGGTTCCGGCATCCTCGACCAGTGACGACGGCTGCGCGAGGGTGGCGGCGAACACGTCCTCACGAAGATCGGCCAGCACGTTTTGCGCGACATTCGCGAGAAGCTGTGTGCTCCACCAGGTCAGCGCAACCCCTGCTGCCGCTGCGCCGAGCATGAACGCGGTGATACGCAGGAGTGAGGCAAACGGTTTGCCCTCCGTGACCGCATCGACCATGAGTCCGAGCAGTGCCGGGGTGGACAGGCCGCAGGCCGTAGCAGAGAGAAGCACGACGGTCGTGAGTGCGAGCGCTCGCTTGCGTGGCCGAAGCAGTGCGATCAATGCGCGGACGGTCTGTTTGGTCGACGCGATCGGCAGGGCAGATACAACCGGAACAGCAGATGCATCCGGAAGGGTATCGGTCACAGCGACTCTCCCTCCCGAACGCCGTGGTCGATCGTGACGACACGGTCACACGAATGGAGGAGGGTCGGGCTCGAGGTGATCACCAGAATGGCCTTGTCGGGGAAGTTTCTCAGCGAGTGTGCAATCCGATGCTCGGTGACAGAGTCCACGGAAGTGGTGGGTTCGTGGAGGACCAGGATCGGCTGGGGTTGATGGAGAGCGCGGGCGAGGAGAAGGCGTTGGCGTTGACCTCCGGAGAGTTTCTTTCCTTGCTCGCCTACCTCGGAGAGGTGGCCGTCGGGCAGATGCGTCAACACGTCGTCGAGCGCAGATGACGTCATTGCCGACGAGTCGACGTTCGGTGCAGCCAGATTGTCGAAGACGGTGCCGGTGAACACGGTTCCTTCATGGGCGGAGACGAACACCTGATCACGAACTCCGTCCGGGCCGAGGTCGGTTGCATCGGTGCCGAATACGAAGTAAGAGTCGGGGGCGAGCGGGGTCTGATAGGCGAGTTGTCGTGCCAGTCGGTCGGCGGAATCGTCAGCGCGCACACCCACCACTTCTCCGCGGCGAGCTGAGACGACGGTTCCGTTGTCCGCCGAAATCAATAGGGCGTCTTCAGTTCTGGCAGGTTCGGTCGCGGCCGTGGGGGCCAGCGATTCGATCAGGTGTGGCTCGGCCAACAGTTCGGACAGTCTGCGCGCGGAACCTCGCTTGGCAGCGAGTTCGGCACCGAAGAACCCCAGCGTTTCCATCGGACCGGCAATCACTCTGCTCAAGCCGACAACGGTGACGAAGTTGCCCACGGTGATCGTGCCTTGATGCGCCATCCACGCGGCTCCAAGCGCAACCGAAGCCAGCACCAACGCGGAGACCCCGGAATTGAGCGCGGTCAGGCTGGACATTGCTCTGACCGTCCGGATCGCTGCCTTCATCGACTCCCGGCTCGCGTTGACGTATCGCGACAGGGCGGTGGGTTCAGCCCCGAAACCCTTCAGTACCCGCAGTCCCAGCGTGAAATCCGTTGCAAGCATGCCTGCCTCGGCTGCCTTCTTCTGCTCTGCATACACGCGCTCGTCCAACGGACCGCTGATCTTGTGGATGAATATGAGCTGCGCAGCGGTGATGAGTACGACGATCAGTGCGAGCGGCCACGAGACGAAGGCAAGCGAAATCACTGCCGCGACGAGCCCCGCAAATGCCGAGCCCTGTTCGGCGACAACCCAGGAGAAGCCCGAGACGTGTGAGGCATCCGAGGTAGAGATGGTGAGAACTTCACCGGTCGAACGCTGAGCTTTCATCCCCCTGGCATCGAGTATTCGTCTGGCAGCATTCAGTCGTAGGTCGTGTTCGCCGTAGACGAAGACCTGCGTGTTCAGGCGAACTGCGATGCGCCACGACAGAGCGAGTCCCACGAACAGAGTACACAGCACCGCAAGCCACACGAGAAGTGCTGTGCTGTCGGACTTTCCGATTGCCCGGTCGACGACGGTGCCGATCAGCACCGGGATGAGGGCTTGAGCTACCTGATACGACGCCTGCCCGGTGACGGCTGCAACCAGTCGCGGGCCGCGTCCGGAGGAGAATGATCCGACTCGGATCATCTCCATCGGACCGGAACGAGTTTCGGGCAGCGCTGACACTCGTGAAACTCCTCGCCCAGATCTGAACACTCGTTGTGCAGTTCTACGGTAGAGCCGGTACGAGTGCGGAAAGTGCTCGCAGATGCCAAGGGCTACGCGGCAGCGGACAGATGGAGTATCGACACCCCATTACCGGGATCGGGTCTCGATATACCTGGCTGGTCGAAACAAAGTACGTTTGCGAAGAGAGCTGACAGAAGATGAAGAGCACTACCCGAATAGTGGCTGCGTTGGCCGCGATTGCCCTGCTCGCAGGCTGCCAGAGCAGCACCGAGTCAACAGCGTCGGAGGGCACGACGCAGTTGGCCGAGGCCGGCGCGCTGCCGGTCACCGTTGATCACGCGTACGGGTCGACCACCATCGAGACCGAACCTCAGCGGATCGTGACGATCGGCTGGAACAGCCAGGATTCGGTCCTCGCACTGGGCAAGACACCCGTCGCCATGGAGTCGTTCAGTGGGGCAGGCTTGGAGAACGGCATCCTGCCGTGGGACGAAGAATTGTTGGGCGATGTCGAACCCACGTTGCTCGACAGCACGTCCGGTGTGCCGTTCGAGCAGATCCTGGCGTTGGAGCCGGACGTGATCATCGCAGTGGTCTCGGGAATCACCGAAGACGACTATGCACGTCTTTCCCAGATCGCACCCACCATTCCGTTCAAGGAGACCGCATGGGCGACCACGTGGCAGGAACAGTTGTCGACCATCGGATCAGTACTCGGCCAACCGAAGCGGGCTGCCGAGCTGATCGAGGAAACTGACGATTCCATAGCCGACCTGGCTGCCGGATCCCCGAATCTGAACGGGAAAACCTTGACCTTCCTCTCGGGAAACATCGACGGCCTCACCAATTACTGCGCTGACGACGGCCGAGTCATCCTGATGTCCCAGCTCGGACTGAAGCAGTCGGCCGGAAGCGCAGAGCTGTGCGGCGACACCCAGGGGTCGGTGACTGCATCGCGCGAACAGTACAACGAACTGGACGCGGACGTGATCGTGCTCAACGACGCGAGTGGGCAGGGGCTCCCCGGATTGATGGGGGACAAGTTGTTTGCCGACCTGCCGGCAGTCAAGGACGGCAGGCTGATTCAGCAGCTCGGTCTGGCACGAGTCATGGCCTTGGCGTCACCCACGTCGCTGAGCGTCAAATATGCTTTCGCGGAACTGGTCTCGAAGATGAACGGGTTCTGACCAGTTAGGCCGACAACTCGCACGCGTCCGAGTAGTAGTTCTTCGGTGTGCGTCCGGTGACCTTGCGGAACACGCTGGTGAAGGCGCTGGGGGTTTCGTATCCGACGCGACGGCTTACCGTCGAAACAGGAACGCCCGCAGCGAGATAGGACATCGCAGCGCGGACGCGAACTTGAATTCGCCACTCGGTGAAGGACATCCCCGTGCCTTGAGAGAACACACGGCTCAGGGTACGGGGGCTTCCGCCGACCACGTAGGCCCAATCGGCAAGCCCGCGTTGATCGGCGGGGTCGGCGATCAAGCGGCGTGCAACGGCGAGGGCCCGGGGATCGGCGGGCATCGGCACTGCGACATCAGCCGCCTCGATGGGCGCGAGCGTGTCGAAGACTACGGATTCCGCCCGCAAGCGAGCCTCGGTAGGCATATTTCGCTGGTGCAGATGGATGAGCATCGTCTTGACGACGTCGTCGATGCCGATGATCGCGGGTTTTGTCCACGGGTGGGGGAACGACTCGGGCCGGAAATAGGTGAAACGAGCCTCGGTGGATGCGCCGAGCGTGATGCGCCGTGGAGTTCCAGCCGGAATCCACATGCCGACCGTCGGTGGTATCTGCCAACGAACGTCGTCGATGTACGCGCTCATCTCGCCGGAAGCGCCCCAGAGGAGTTCGTGTTCGGGATGGCGGATCTCACGCCACGCGCGCTTCTGATCACGCCCGATGGTGGACGTCGTCATCGAGAAGGGGAGCGGAACGTACCGGCCTGCCGGCACAGCCCAGTACGGAAATCCTGTGGAACTCATCGGTGGATCATACCGCGAATGACTTAGGTAATGCTTTCCTATTTGGTTCTTTGATGCAGGCGCGACGGAGTGTGATCGCCACAAAAGATCGAGGGTGGCACCGAGTCCGAAGACTCGATGCCACCCTCGAACACATTCCCCGACGGAGTGTTTACAGGTGGAGCAGGTGGAGCAGGTGGAGCGAGTGAATCAGCTGCCGTTGGCCAGGACACCGCTGATGATGTCGGAGATGAAGCCGGCCGGGTTGTCCAGGATGGAGGATCCGGCCGAACCGGTTCCGCCCTCGCCGTCAGAAGAGCCGAAGCCCAGATCTGCCGAGCCCGATGCGGCCGCCTCGCCGGGGTTCTTGGCGCGGATCTTGGCGTAGACGCCGCTGATGTTCTGCTCGGTATTGAACGTCGAGATACCGATCGAGCTCGACATTTCCTGGTACGAACCGATCGGTGCATCGTCGGCGACGAGGTACTGCGCCTCGATCGTCACGGTCTTGCTTCCGGTGGGTGAGATCAGCCAGCCGGTGCTGGGTACATTCACGGTTCGGGCGGCGGTGTCAACCGAAGGCGTGACGGATTCGGTCTTCTGACCGCCGATCAAGTGCCACGCGTTGACCGTCGCCGTGCCCTGGATGTACTTGAACGTGGCGGGGTAGCGGTCGACGAACTGGTCGACGTAACGCTCGGGGTGGCCTGTTGTGGAAATGACCGTGCGCACGGTGACTTTGCCGCCGGGTGCAACTTCGCCGTCGCCCACGATGCTCTTGGTGATTCGGACGTTGGAGGAGTTGACCGTTGCCGCGGACGGGTGGGTGGCATCGGCGCTCGCGGTGCCTGCGGTCATCACGAGTCCGCTGGTGGCAAGTGCAGCGATTGCGATTCCGGTGAGTGTTTTGCGCATTGAAAAACGTGACATGAAATTCTCCGTTCGAGGGGTTCACGCTGACGGCGATGGGATGACTCTTCAAAGGTTGCGCCGCGGTAACCATTGAAACCTATCGGACGCTTGCCTATGTATCAGTTCGGCAGAATTTACGGAAAAGTCCGAATTGAGAGGACTTTTTCGGTGTCGATTGCCTGCTGGTAACTGATTGTCGACTAATTCGACGAAAAGCTGGGCGAATGTCCAGGTCGACTGTATCGTACTTCGGGAGTCAGGTTGTAACAAGTTTCAGTAATCAACGAATTCAGTTGTCCTGGAACCTCAAAGAGTGGAGATTGTTCGTGGCAAAGTTCGGATCCAGGAATCGTAGTCTGTCCGCCGTTGGTGCTGGTTTGGGGGTGATTGCTCTTGCTGTGGGTGCAAGCGCGCTGGGTGCGGGAGTCGCGACTGCCGAGACAGCAACTTCTGGTGCCTACACATTTACTCGCACCGTGGACAATGCGTCCCCGAAGGTCGGTGACACGATCACCTACACGACGGTGTCGAGTAAGAACGGGCTCGAAGGGTATGTCAACCGGCTGACCGAGATTCATGCCGGCTGTCTCGAGTTCGTGCCGGGCTCGGCAAAGATTTCGAAACTGATGGGCGGCCTCCCAGGTTTGGGAGGTGTCATGAAGGAAACTGTGGAAACCCCGAATGCCTCCCAGTCGACCGCAACCACGAAGGTTTTCACCAGTAACGGTTGGTACAACAACAGCAAGAACCCGATAACGATGAAGACCAGCTATGTCGTGAAGTGTGATCCGGGTACCTACGGCAGTGGGTTGACTGTCGGCGCGACGCTCATGGGTGGTGGGGCCGGAACCAGCGCCAGCTTCCCGGAAATGGGGCCCGCCATCGTGGTGCAGACGACGGATCCGACCGGCCCAGGTACTGATCCCGGTACTGATCCCGGAATCAACCCCGGCACGAACCCCGGAACCGGTGGCGGAACCGGATCGCTCGGCTCGTTGAGTGGTGGCCTCGGTTCCCTCAGCGGCCTGTTCGGTTCGAGCTAGGCGAGAGTTGTGAAACGGCGGGCCGAGACAGTCGTAGGATCGGGCCGCCGCGGTTTTTCGGTGGTAGGGTATTCAAAAACACAAGTGGGCAGCCGGATTCGATCGAGGTGGTGGTTTGTTACA
>NZ_CAURKP010000101.1:0-19465 GCF_963525155.1 uncultured Rhodococcus sp. | reverse complement strand
CCATGTAGAACCGGATCGCGTCGGACATATGCCTGATCACGCTGTTGGACGCGGAACTGCGGACGTCGGGACCGTCGTCAGGCGAGATGATCTCTTCCGGGGTGCTCCCGGCGGCGTCGGCGAGCCGACGCACATGTTCGGGGAACATCTCGATGGAGTCGGTGACGTTGAGGCCGCAGATGATCGGGCGCCGGTGCGCGGGTACGACGGAGAACGCGTCGAACACCTCCTTGGCGGCGTGCGGATCGACCGAGACGTTCCACTCCGCGGTCGGCGTCGTGTTGCCCGGATAGTTGAACGACCCACCCATCACGACCAGTCGCTTCAGCAGAGACGGCAGATCGGGTTCACGTCTGATCGCCAACGCCAGGTTGGTGAGCGGCCCCGTCACCAGCCCGGTGAGTTGTCCGGGGTACTCCCGGACGAGATCCACCCAGAGGTCGGTGGCGGTTCGGACCGAGCGCTTGCGACCCGAATCGGGGAGGACCGCATGGCCGATTCCTTGCGGACCGTGAGTCTCCTCGGTGGTGCGCAACGGTATGACCAATGGCTCGCGGGCGCCGAGTGCAACCTCGATGTCCGGGGCGCCGCAGAGCGCAAGCCAGTTCAAGTTGTTGGCCGCGACCTGTTCCACCGGAACGTTGCCGGCGGTGCTCGCAATCCCCAGTATCTCGGCTTCGGGGCTGGCAAGGAGATAGAGAAGCGCCAACGAGTCGTCGATACCGGTGTCGACGTCGACGATGAGCTTGTGCATGTCACTCATCGGTGGCCACCAGGATCGTCGGGGAATGCAGGACGGGGAAGTTCACCGACCGAGCGATGAAGCACTTCGTGTGTGCGGGGCCGTGAAGCTCCTGGGCCTTCTCGACCATCGACGCCTCCGCGACCAACACCGTCGGATTCAACGTCACTTCGATGAACTGGCCGCCGCCATCGGATTCCTCGATCATGCTGCCGACCGGCTGATCGCTGTAGTCGAGTACGACGACCCCGGCGGCAGCTGCCAGCCCGAGGTACCAGAGCATGTGGCACTGGGCGAGGGAGGCAACGAGCAGTTCCTCGGGGTTCCATCGCTGCGCGTCACCGCGGAACGAGGGATCGGAGCTGCCGAGAAGTTCCGGCTTTCCGACCGCGGATATTGCATGATTGCGCGAATATCCCTGCGTGCTGGACGTTCCGGTTCCCAGATCGCCCGTCCACTGAAGGTCGAGTGTGTAGGTATGTGACTTCACAGGTCCATCTTGCCCTGAATGTGCCGGTCCCTCAGTGTGCCCACTCCGCGCGATCCGATCCCCACGGATGGGCTGGTTCGGGGTAGTCCTCGAACTCTGCCAGCGCGGGTCGTGCGGTGGTCACGTCGGCATGGTTGACGACAACCTTCAGGCCGGGAGCGGTCGGTAGACCGGGATGGACGGTTCGGCCGGGTGCGTCGAGAAGACGAGCGCCGGTGCTGGCCAGCGACACGTCGACGTCGCGGCCACGGCCGTCGTGCGAGCGCAGTGTCAACGCGTCGAGGATCCCCGCTGCCAGGAAGTATCCGGTCGAGTGGTCGAGTGCCTGCGCCGGAAGTGCGCCAGGGTTCTCACCGCCCTCGAGGAACGAAATGCCGGACGCGGCCTGCACAATGCTGTCGAAGCCGCGGCGATTCGCCCACGGACCTTCCCATCCCCATGCGCTGACGCGCCCGTGAATCAGGTGGGCGGGAAGATCCTGCCCGATGAGCGCTTCGAGTGCACCCGGCCGGTAGCCGGTGACCAGTACGTCTGCGGTTTCGAGGAGTTCTCGGAACGCTGTCGCTCCCGGCGAGGATTGCAGGTCGAGAAGCGCCGACCGCTTGCCCTGTCCACTGTCGAGGTGCTGCCATCCGATCTCGGGGATCGCCGGGGGATCGATCCGCAGAACGTCAGCGCCGACCAGCGCCAGGGCACGCGTCGCGACCGGACCGGCGATGACGCGGGTCAGGTCGAGAACGCGTGGGCACGTCGGATGCGTGCGGGGTTTTCCCTCGTCGCGTGCTCGGATGGATACCAGAGGCGCAGACCTCGCAGCTGCGCACTGCTCACTCAGGCGCCACTCGGTCTCGGTACGAACACGGACCGCGATGGCTCCGATCTCGGCGGCCTGCAGCTCGATCTCGATGGCGCTGAGTTCGGATATCCGTTGCGCCACTGCATCTTTGGGTGATCCATGATCGAGCTCGAGGACGGCGAGCAGGCGGTCGCGATGGTGCGGATAGTTGCCGTGCGTGCGGACCCAACCGTCGCGGGCGGCAAAGAACCCCGAGTATTCGGAGAATCCGTTGATCGGCTCGCCGCCGATCCGGAACAGTCGATCGCTCGAGAAGGACGCGGCGATGCGCTCGGGATCGAGGGTCCAGTGTCCGTCGCCCGGGCCGGTTGACCGATGAATCGCCGAGGCGAACGCCGCGACTGAGCCTGCAGCGAGGTCGAACACCGGCAAGTGCGCCGCAAGGAAACCCGCCGAGTCCGGGCATTCGATGTGCCCGCGTCGGTCGTCGGTGTGCACCCCGACGTCACGCTGGTATTCGTCGAGATAGAACCCGTACCCGTGATCCATGCGACGCCTTTCGGCAGTTCAGTGGCCGAGAAGCTCCCGGCACTTCTCTGCCAGCGTATCGCGGAGCGGCGCAGCACGATCCGCCAACTGTTGTTGCTGACGCACGTATTCGGCGCGGCCCGCGGGAGTTTCGATACGAATGGGGGAGTACCCGTACTCGGCGAGGTCGTATGGGCTCGCGCGCATGTCGAGTTCACGGGCCAGGAGCGCGTGTTCGAAGCACCGCATCACCAGGTCGGAATCGACGAGTGGCAACAATTTGAAGCTCCACTTGTACAGGTCCATACCGGCGTGCAGGCAGCCCGGCTGTTCGTGATCGATCTGAGTCTCGCGTGCAAGCGGGAGCGAGTTCTTGGGGGCCGCGTCCGGTGTGAAGAACCGGAACGCGTCGTAGTGCGTGCATTTGAGTGGCAGGGATTCGACGACCGCGTCGGTACCGGCGAACCCGAGTCGCAGCGGCACCGACTGGTGACGGATTGCGTCCTCGCCGCCGCGATAGACCATCGCCCATTCGTGGAGGCCGAAGCAACCCAGCACAGCGGGCCGCGCAGACGTCTGATTCAACAGATTCCACACGAATTGGACTGTGTGACGCCGACGCTCCAGCACTGAGGCCTCGACCGTCGCGGTACCCGAATCGTCGACGCGGTAGCCGGAGAAGGCTGCGTATTCGGCGGCGTTCTCGAGTGCGACTCCGTACCCGGGGTGCCAGCGGCGCAGTTGGGCGGGTTTGAAGTTGTAGTACGTGAAGAGGAAGTCGTGCACCGGGTGAGAGATACCGGCGCTACGACGCGCTCGGTGCGGCTCGACGAGCTTCTCCACCTCCTCGAGGTGAAGTGCCCGCCGAGCCGTCCACTCGCTCTGCGCGAGTGCGAGTGAATGCACCGAACATGTCATCGATCAGCTGTTTCTTTGTCCGGGAACAGCATCCGTGCCGCGGTGCGTGCCGTCGCGGACCGTTCCGACGTACTCCTCGAGGAGATCCTCGAGCGCGACGATACCGATCACCACTCCGTCAGCGTCCGTGACAGCGCCGAGGTGCGAGCTGGCCCGACGAAGGCCGGCCAACGCTTCGGCCAGCGGTGTGCTGAGCGGAACGATGGGCAGCGGCCGGATATCCGACGTCGGAACGACGGTGTCCGGTCCAGCGGCCTCGTCGAGCACCTCGTCGAGCACGTCCTTGAGGTGCACGTACCCAGCCAGCGATCCGTCGCTCGCTCGCACCGGGTAACGCGAGTATCCGGTCTCGATGACCGCACGCTCGATCTCACCCAGTGTTGTTCCCGACGGTGTGAGGGGAATGGTCCGCACCTTGTCGAGAGTGATCAGGACCTCGGAGACGGTCCGATCGGTCGATTCGAGTGCCTGCTTCAACCGCCGGTGTTCTTCGGCGTCGATCAGACCTTCGGATCGCGATTCACCGATCATCGCGGACAACTCCACCGCCGAGACCGTGACGTCGAGTTCGTCCTTGGGTTCGACGCGCAGGAGCTTGAGCACTCCGTTCGCGCACAGGTTGTAGAACGCGATGATCGGGCGAGCGATCTTGATGAACGCCAGATGCACGGGAACGAGCAGCATGGCCGTCTTCTCGGGGCCGGCCAACGCGATGTTCTTGGGCACCATCTCGCCGAGCAGGATGTGCAGCACGACGACGAGCGACAGCGCGATGGCAAACGAGATCGGGTGCAGCAATCCGTCGGGCAGGCCGACGGCTTCCATCGGCACCTCGAGGAGGTGCGCAATGGCGGGCTCGGCGACCTTACCGAGGAGGATGGAGCAGATCGTGATGCCCAGCTGAGCCGCCGCAAGCATGAGCGAGAGGTTCTCACCGGCCTTGATGACTGTGAGCGCCCGCTTCTTGCCTTGCGCGACCAGTGCCTCGAGGCGGTCACGTCGTGCGGAGATCAGTGCGAACTCCGCACCGACGAAGAATGCATTGCCGGCGAGCAGCACGACGGTGAGGAGTACACCGAAGAGGTTATTCATCGTCGGACTCCTTCTTGCTGTCGTCTGCGGATTCGGGTTCGACGTAAGCGGGGACCGGCGTGATGGTCACCCGGTCGATACGGCGGCCGTCCATGCCGGTCACTCGTGCGATCCACTTTCCGCGCGAATCACCGGACGAGTCGACGTCGGGCAATTCCACCTCGTCACCCTCGTCGGGGATGCGGCCCAGTTCGGTGAGCACCAACCCACCGAGCGTGTCGTAGTCGCCTTCGGGAGCGGTGTACCCGGTAGCCGAAGTGACCTCGTCGATGCGCAGGAGACCGGAGCACGACCATCCGTCGCCGACGCGCTGCACGTCGAGCTCGGGTTCGTCGTGTTCGTCGCGCACATCGCCGACGATTTCCTCGATGAGGTCTTCCATCGTGACGATGCCGGCAGTTCCGCCGTACTCGTCGACGACGAGCGCAACCTGCATACCGTCGGAGCGGATTCGCTCCATGACGGTGTCTCCGTCCAGGCTCGACGGCACGACGGGAACACGTTGAGCCAGACTGTCGACGCGCGTCGTGCGCCGACGTTCGGCCGGAACGGTGAACGCGTGCTTGATGTGTACGACGCCGACCGTGTCGTCGAGATCGCCGCGAACGACCGGGAAGCGCGAATAGCCGGTCCGCGACGCCGTCACGATCAGGTCTGCGACGGTGTCCGAGAGTTCCAGCGATTCGATCTTCACTCGCGGAGTCATCAGCTCTTCTGCCGTGCGGTCACCGAACTGCAGTGAACGGTCGACGAGCATCGCCGTGCCCTTGTCGATGGACCCGCGCTGCGCGGACGTCCGCACGAGGGACCCGAGTTCCTGCGGTGATCGCGCGGAGCGCAATTCCTCTGCGGGTTCGATGCCCAGGCGTCGCACGATCCAGTTGGCGGTTCCGTTGAGGCCGTTGATGGCCCACCGGAAGATCAGCGAGAACCCGGCTTGCAGGCCCGCAGTCGCGCGGGCGGTGGGCATCGGCTTGGAGATTGCGAGGTTCTTCGGTACGAGCTCACCGAAGATCATGGAGAACGAGGTCGCGATCACGAGCGCCAGGATCAAAGACGTTGTCGATGCAGCGGATTCACTGAGCCCGACGGCCTTCGTGACCGGTGTGATGAACCGTGCCAGGACCGGCTCGGCCAGGTAACCGGTGATCAGGGTTGTGATCGTAATGCCCAGCTGAGCGCCGGAGAGCTGGAACGAAAGAGTCTTGTGCGCGTGTTGAACCTGCCGCGAGCGTCGGTCGCCGCCACGAGCAGCTTCGTCGACGGTGCTGCGTTCGAGCGCGGTCAGTGAGAATTCGGCCGCCACGAAGAGGGCGGTGCCTGCAGTCAGCGCGATGAAGCCGACCAGGCTGAGAATGGTGAAAACGATGTCCATGTGTCATCGCCACCTGAGATGTGCACGGGGGCCGCCGGGTTTGTCTCCCGGCTCGCTAGAGGAGCCCTCCGAACCGGCGGAATCAGAAGATTCCTCGGATAAAACGACGGGTGTAGCGCCGGGTAAGTGTGTGGGTGCCTCGGGCACCGGGTTCCTTTCGTCAGAGCCGAGTAGTTCTCGGCTGTAGCGGGCTCGGTCGGGTCGCCGAAGGGCACCCGACCGAGTTTTGTTTTCTGTGTACGGATCCAATGATACCGGCGGGTGCCCGGGAGTAGGGACCCGAGCACCCGCCGACAGTCACAGAACGTGGTTCACCAACCAGACGGAAGCGGCCGTCCTTCGGCAAATCCGGCGGCGGACTGCACGCCCAGAACGGCCTTCTCGTGCAGCTCTTCGAGAGAGCGCGCACCCGCGTACGTGCAGGTACTGCGCACGCCGGAACAGATCTGATCGATCAGGTCCTCGACTCCGGGGCGCTCGGGATCGAGACGCATCCGCGAACTGGAGATGCCTTCCTCGAACAATCCCTTACGGGCGCGATCGAAAGCCGTTTCGGTGGCTGTGCGAGCGGCAACAGCGCGCTTGGAGGCCATACCGAAGCTCTCCTTGTACGCGTTGCCCGCCTGATCGACCTTGAGGTCGCCGGGGGACTCGTACGTGCCGGCGAACCACGAGCCGATCATGACGTTCGACGCGCCCGCCGCGAGGGCCAGTGCAACGTCGCGGGGGTGGCGAACGCCGCCGTCGGCCCAGACGTGCTTGCCGAGCTCACGTGCCGCTGCAGCACATTCCGCGACGGCCGAGAACTGCGGGCGTCCGACGCCGGTCATCATGCGAGTCGTGCACATGGCTCCGGGCCCGACGCCGACCTTGACGATGTCCGCGCCTGCGGCGATCAGATCTCGGGTTCCCTGTGCGGAGACCACGTTGCCTGCAACCAACGGGACGCCGAGATCGAGCGCCTTGAGGGTGGTGAGCGCATCGATCATTCTCTGCTGGTGACCGTGAGCCGTGTCCACGACGATCACGTCTGCACCGGCGTCGACGAGTGCCTTGGCCTTGGCGCCCACGTCACCGTTCACACCGACCGCCGCAGCGACCCGGAGTGCGCCGCGCTCGTCGACTGCGGGGTCGTAGATGCCGGCACGAATCGCGCCGGTGCGGGTGAGGACGCCGGCAAGAGTCCCGTCTTCGTTGACGATGACCGCCAGCGGATCATGCTTGGTTTCGAGCAGTTCGAAGACCTCACGCGGTGTGGCGGTGACCGGGGCCGTGACGAAGTCGGTGATCGCGACGGTACGGAGGCGAGTGAACCGATCGACATCCGCGCAGGCAGCCTCGGTGACGACACCGAGAGGCTTACCGTCCTCGACCACCACGACCGCGCCGTGAGCGCGCTTGGGAAGCAGCGCCAGCGCATCGGAGACGGCGTCGTCCGGACTCAGCGTGACCGGCGTATCAGCGACGAGGTGGCGGCTCTTGACGAACGCCACGGTCTCGGCGACCGCTTCGGTGGGGACGTCCTGCGGAATGATGACCAGTCCGCCGCGGCGGGCGACAGTCTCCGCCATGCGGCGGCCGGCGACTGCGGTCATATTGGCGACCACGACGGGAATGGTCGTTCCGGATCCGTCGGAAGAATTGAGATCGACGTCGAACCGAGAGGTGACCTCGGTCCGGTTAGGGACGAGGAAGACGTCGTCGTAGGTCAGGTCGTATGGGGGGCGTTGCCCTTCGAGGAACTGCACGTTTCACGAGCCTACCGTCGATTCCGCCGTAGCGCCCTCGGTATCGCGCGCTTGTGAGCGGGAGAGGGCGATCGTGGTCATGATCATGACGGCGACGGCGCACCCGATGAGAGCAATTCCGGGACCGTCGACGCGGAGGCGTTCGTCGAGCACTGTCATCCCCAGGAAGATGGCCGCGATCGGCTCGCCGATCGTCAGGGCGGGTAGCGACGCCGACAGCGGCCCGACCTGGAACGCGCGCTGTTGCAGGTAGACCCCGATTGCGCCCGAGGCGATCAGCGCCCACGTCTGCCATGCCGAAATCACCCCGACGACGCCGTGGCCGAGTAGGTCGGTGACGTACTTGGTGAATGCGACGGCGACGCCGTAGAAGATGCCTGCCGCGGAGCCGAGAAGCAGTGCGCGCCAGCCGCCGTCGAGTTTGGACAAGCCACCGACAGTTGCGGCCACGGCCACTGCGACCGTAATCGTCAGGGGCACAGCCCAATCCGACCATGGAGCGTTGCTGTCTCCCTCGGTGGGATCGCCGACGACGAGGAAGATCGCCAAGGAAATCGCGAGCATGATCGCCAGTGACCACGCGGAACGGGTGATGCGGATTCCCGAGAATTTGGCCGAGAGAGGCAGCGCGAACAGCAACGAGGTCACGATCAGCGGCTGCACCACCAACACCGAACCCAACGACAGTGCAACGGCCTGCATGACATACCCGCCGCCGTCACCGATCAGCCCGGCCCACCACCGAGGACTGCGAATCAATGACGCCACCAACGCCTCGCCCTCCGGAACCGCGGACGCCGCCCGTTGCTGAGCGACCGAAGCGCACGCGAAGAGCAGTGCAGCGAGAAGTGCGCAGAGAACCGAGATCAGTGGAAGATCACCCATTCCCTCAGTGTGCGCGCTTGCCCGCCCGATTTCCGGTAGACGGCTTTCCTGCGCCGGGTGCGCCGCGACGCGGGGTCAAGCCCTTGGACGCCAGACGCTCCGAACGGGTCGGGACCGGAGTGCCGTCCGCACGGATCTTCTTCACACTCTTCGGATCGGTGACGCGCCGCGAGGAAGCGGCGCGCTTGTCGCCGTCTTTCTTCATCCGGCCTCCGGCAGCGGTCCGGCCTGCAGTGTCGTGTTCCTGACGGCCACGCTTGGCGGTGTGCTTGACGGCAACCGTCGTATCGGGAGCCTCGACCGGAATTCCCGTCGGCTCCATCGCACCGGTGATGCGCGTGAGCTCCAGATCGTCAGGACGAACCCGCACACCGTGAACCTTGATGCCTGCCTGCTTGGTCAACTTCTCGACCGATTCACGTTCTTCGTCGGTGACGATGGTGACGACGACGCCTGATTCCCCGGCGCGTGCCGTCCGGCCGGCCCGGTGCAGGTAGTCCTTCGCCTCGGCCGGGGGATCGACGTGAACGACGAGCGTCACGTCGTCGACATGGATTCCGCGCGCGGCGACATCGGTGGCGACCAGGACCGGTGTTGTCCCGTCGGAGAACGACGCGAGGGTCTTGGTCCGATTGTTCTGCGTCTTGCCGCCGTGCAGAGCCCCGGCCGAGACGCCGATCAAATGCAGTTGCTGCGCAAGACGATCCACACCGTGCTTGGTCTTGACGAACATGATGGTCCGCCCCGCGCGCGAAGCGATATGTGCGACAACGGATCTCTTGTCGTCGCGGTCGACGAAAAGCAGGTGATGCTCCATGGTCGAGACGGTCGCAACCGGGGGAGCAGTCGAGTGCGACGCCGGATTGCGCAGGTAACCCGCGACCAGATCGTCGACCTTGCCGTCGAGTGTCGCCGAAAAGAGAAGACGCTGACCGTCTTTCGGAGTCGTGTCGAGAATCTTCGCAACCTCGTCGATGAAACCCATGTCTGCCATGTGGTCGGCTTCGTCGATGGTCGTGATCACGACGTCGTCGAGAATCACCGACTTCTGCTCGAGTAGGTCGAGCAGGCGCCCTGGGGTCGCGATCAGCAGATCGACGCCGCGGGCAAGGATGTCGGCCTGACGCTTGATCGGAACGCCACCGATCGCATTTGCCACACGCAAACCGATCTCGGTAGCGGCATCGTCGAGTGCCTTGTGGATCTGGATCGCCAGCTCACGGGTGGGAGCGAGCACCAAACCGCGCGGACGATTCCGCTTGCTCGCCCCACCCTTGAGGCGCACCAGCATCGGAAGCCCGAAGGCCAGAGTCTTTCCGGAACCCGTCGCACCGCGCCCGAGTACATCCCGACCGGCAAGAACATCGGGGATGGTTGCTGACTGAATGGGGAAGGGGGCATCGATGCCGCTTCGGCGCAACGCGTGCACCATCACGGCGGGGATTCCGAGGTCGACGAACGAACGCCCTTCGGTCGAGGTGGGCGAGTCGATCGTCGATTCCTGCATTTGTCCAGGCTACCGGGTATCGGTAGACGCAGATGACCGCATCTACCGATACCCGCTGTGAATCAGGCCTCGATTTCGCTGCGGTCACCGCTCCACAGTGTGTGGAACTTGCCCGGCTTGTCGATGCGCTCGTAGGTGTGCGCGCCGAAGAAGTCGCGCTGCCCCTGAGTCAGGGCGGCCGGCAGACGCTCCGCGCGCAGGCCGTCGTAGTACGACAGCGAAGACGCGAACGCAGGTACCGGAATGCCGAGCATCGTCGCGGTGGCGACCACGCGGCGCCAGCTGTCGATGCCTGCCTCGATGGCCTCGCGGAAGTACGGCGCCAGAATCAAGCTCGGCAGGCTCGGATCCGCGTCGAACGCGTCCTTGATGCGGTTGAGGAACTGCGCACGGATGATGCAGCCACCGCGCCAGATCGTCGCCAGGTCGGCAGGCTTGAGGTTCCAGTCGTACTCGGCGCTGCCGGCAGCGATCTGATCGAAGCCCTGCGCGTACGCCACGATCTTCGACGCGTACAGCGCGGCCTGGATGTCGGCGGCGAACTGCTCGGCGTCAGCAGGCTTGTCGCCGAGAGAGCCGGCAGCCAGACCCTGCGCCTGAGCTGCGGCGCGCTGATTGCGGCTACCGGACAGTGCGCGAGCAAATACGGCCTCGGCGATACCGGTGACCGGCACGCCCAGATCCAGAGCGGACTTGACCGTCCAGCGGCCCGTGCCCTTCTGCTCGGCAGCGTCGACGATGACGTCGACCAACGGCTTGCCCGTCTCGGCGTCGACTTGGCGGAGCACCTCGGCGGTGATCTCGATCAGGTAGGACTCGAGGGTGCCCTTGTTCCACTCGGTGAAGACGTCGGCAACCTGACCGGCGTCGTAGCCCAGAGCGTCGCGGAAGAGGTTGTACGCCTCGCCGATGAGCTGCATGTCGGCGTACTCGATGCCGTTGTGCACCATCTTGACGAAGTGACCGCTGCCGTCGGGGCCGATGTGCGTGCAGCACGGGGTGCCGTCGACGTGAGCGGAGATGGACTCGAGAAGCGGGCCGAGAGCCTCGTAGGACTCCTTCGGGCCGCCCGGCATGATCGACGGACCGTTGAGTGCGCCTTCTTCGCCACCGGAGATACCGGCGCCGACGAAGTGCAGACCGCGGGCGCGGATCGCTGCTTCACGACGGATCGTGTCGGTGTAGAGCGAGTTGCCGCCGTCGATGATGATGTCGCCGGGCTCCATGGCGTTCGCGAGCTCTTCGATCACGGCGTCGGTCGGGGCGCCGGCCTTGACCATGATCAGGACGCGTCGCGGCTTCTGAAGTGCGGCAACAAACTCCTCGACGGTCTCGGTGCGCACGAAATCGCCCTCGGAACCATGCTCGGCGATCAGGGCATCGGTCTTCGCGATGCTGCGGTTGTGCAGGGCAACGGTGTGACCGTGGCGGGCGAAATTGCGGGCAATATTCGAACCCATGACGGCCAGGCCGGTGACGCCGATCTGAGCTCGGGGTGATTCGGTGCTAGTGGTTGACATGCTTACAGCTTTCCCTCTCGGTCCGCGGCTGTGAAATCCTGCGCTGTGCGCGGCCGAAAACGGTGCGGCCGCGACGCGCGTGAACATCAGACCGTGCATACAAAACACGGATGCAGATCACTTTAATTGCAGTGACCTGCATCCGTCTCGATACAGCTTCCGGCACAGCCGGAAGGTTCTCAGTGTTCAGTTGTCGAGCCGCAGCTCAGCGCAGGTATTACCGCTGATCGCGCTTCGGGCCGTCGAATCCGTCATAGCTACGACGGTCGGTACGGCTGCGGAAGCCGCCACCGCTGGTCGAGGCTGCACGGTTGTCGCCGCCTTCGCGGTTTCCCTGGTATCCACCGGAGGAGCGGTTGCCCTGGTAGCCGGTCGAGGGGCGGCTGTCGCGATCGCCGTACGAGCGGTTGTTGTCACGGCTGCCCTGGTATCCACCACCGGACGAACGGTTGCCCTGGTATCCGCCGCGGCTCTCGCCGTCGCGGCTTCCCTGGTATCCGCCCGACGAGCGGTTGCCCTGGTAACCCGTCGACGGGCGGCTGTCGCGGTCTCCGTAGGACGGACGGCTGTCACGGTTGCCCTGGTAACCACCGCTGGAGCGATCACCCTGGTATCCACCGGAAGAGCGGTTGCCCTGGTATCCGCCGCGGCTCTCGCCGTCGCGGTTGCCCTGGTATCCACCGGAGGAGCGGTTTCCTTGGTATCCGGTCGAGGGGCGGCTGTCGCGGTTGCCCTGGTAACCACCACTGGAGCGATCACCCTGGTATCCGCCGCGGCTCTCGCCGTCGCGGTTGCCCTGGTAGCCACCCGAAGAACGATTGCCCTGGTATCCACCGGACGAGCGGTTGCCCTGGTAGCCGCCACGGCTTCCACCACGATCACCGAAGGAACGCTCGCCACGAGAAGAGCTCTCGCGCAACGGTTCTCCGGTCGGCTTCTTGGCACCGGTGATGCGAGCAAGTTCAGCAGAACCCGGGGTGACGGCAACGGCTGCGGCATTGACGCCGGCCATACCGGTCAGACGCTTGAACTGACGCTTCTGGTTGGGCAGCACGATGGCGACAACGGTGCCCTTCTCGCCGGCGCGAGCGGTACGACCAGCGCGGTGCAGGTAGTCCTTGTGGTCGGCCGGGGGATCGACGTGAACGACGAGGTCGATGCCGTCGACGTGGATGCCGCGTGCTGCGACGTCCGTTGCGACGAGGACCGGGGTGCGGCCGTTCTTGAAACGCTCGAGGACGCGGGTGCGCTGGTTCTGTGCCTTGCCGCCGTGAAGCGACTCGGCAGCGATGCCGACTGCGCGGAGGCGGTCGGTGATTCCCTCGCAACCGAGCTTGGTGCGGGCGAACATGATGGTGCGTCCGTCGCGGGCACCGATCTCGGCGAGAACGGAATCCTTCTGTCCACGATCGACGAGGAGAACGTAGTGCTCCATCGTGTCGACGCTTGCGCGGCCGTCTTCGGTGGAGTGGGTGACGTGGTTGGCCAGGAACTGACGAACCAGCGACTGGACCTCACGGTCGAGGGTTGCCGAGAACAGCAGACGCTGTCCGTCTGCGGGGGTCTCACCGAGGATCGAGCGAACCTCGGGCAGGAAGCCCATGTCCGCCATCTGATCGGCTTCGTCGAGTGCGGTGATTTCCACCGAGTCGAGGATGCAGGTGCCCTGACGCAGGTGGTCGCCGAGACGACCCGGCGTTGCGACGAGGACGTCTACGCCGCGGCGAAGCTGATCGACCTGCTTGGCGAACGGCGTTCCACCGACAGCGGGGCGAACCGTGAGTCCGAGTGCTCCGGCGTAGGAGTTGAGGGAGTCGACCACCTGGAAAGCAAGCTCACGGGTGGGGACGAGCACGAGTGCGCGGGGACGCTTGGCGGCCGGGCGATCTTCGTGGCGTGAGAGGCGGGTCAGCATCGGCAGGCCGAAGGCGAGGGTCTTGCCCGATCCGGTCTGTGCGCGGCCGAGAACGTTGGTTCCGGCGAGCGCGTCCGGGATGGACTGCGCCTGGATGGGGGACGGGACGGTGATGGAGTTGCGCGCCAATGCGGCAACAAGCTGCTCGGGCAGGCCGATCTCGGCGAAGGTGATACCCGGCTCGGTGGCGACTGCTTCTTCGGCAGCGGGGGTGTTGACGGTGGGGTCTTCGATGTTCTCGGAAGACGACATTTGGACAGCGTTGGTCACGCGGAAACCTCTCCGGACTACGGGCACGTCGCGGAGCGGAAGAAGCCATGCTGAAATACACGACACAGTTCGCAAAGGGACGAGCCAGGGCACATGTCACCTGGCAATCCGAACGCATACTGCGGGGAATTGGGCTGTGTGCCGTTATATGTTGACGGACCACGATGGTGGCCGTGGTCCACTCTACGCCACCGGGGACACCGAAGTCAGGTAGCCCCGCCTGTGACCTGCACTACTACACGGGGTTACGCAGGTCAAGACTCAGTATGCGTTGAAAAGCAGTCGAAGTTCGGTGAGCCAGGGCACAGCCACCGCAACCGTGGGAACCACGAGAATCGCGACCGCCCCGAGGTACGCAAAAACTGCGATGCGGGGATCTGCGTCGTCGGCCGAGAGGCGCTGCACCCGGATGAGCGTCGACGGGCCGCCCGCTGCCATCGCTCCGCGGGGCGCCGTCGATCCGGCACACGCGACAAGTGCCCGCGCGAGGGGAGTGGGACCGGTAGCCCGCACAGCTGAATCGTCGGCGAGCAACTCCACCAGTAGCTGCACCGATCCCAGGGCCGACTTGCTACGAACGAAACGGGGGAACGCGTGGTTGACGGCAGTGAAAGCCTCGAGGACCAGATCGTGACGAGCTCGCAGGTGGGAACGCTCGTGCGTCAGGATGGCTTTGACCTCGGCATGATCGAGGTTCTGCAGAGTGCCTTGACTGAGAACCACGCGTTGACGCAGACCTGGCAGGCAGTATGCGATCGGTTCGTCGACGTCCAGTACCCGCAGATCGGGTGTGCGTTCCACCGACGCGGGCATGGCGCAGTCGTCGAGAAGGTCCACCAACACACGGTGACGTGCACGGCGACGTCGGGTTCTCACAGCGACCTGGATGATCGAGAAGATCAGCTTCGCGCCGATCAGGAGCGTCAGGGCAAAAACAACCACGTACAGAATCCACAGCGGGAGCCCGAGTGCATCGATTTCGGCGGTCGGGGCCGTCGTCGGCCTACCGTCAGCGCCGGGAACGAGCAGCTGGCTGGCAATGGCCAGCCCCGAGCTGAATGCCGACAACACCGCAGCAATTGCGACGGCTTGCCACAGAACCAACGCCGCGCGTGGAGCGCGGTAAGGCCACGTGGAGCGGCTCAGGAGTGCGGGAACCGGACCGGCCAGCAACAAGGCAAGCAGTCCGAAAACCAGTGCAGTAGTGGCGTTCATGTCCTACACATCATGCACGACGAAATCAGTTCGGCCTAGAAATTCCGGGCTGGGCAGCCTTTTTCGCGGACTCGCGCACCTCGAGGGCAGCGAGCGCCTCGCGGAGAGCATCGGCTTCGTCAGCATTGACCTGTCCCACGAAGTGGACGAGCGCCGCGGCGCGACCGCCGGACTCCGGAGCCTGGGCCAGCGCGTCGACCATCAGACTCGCGACCAGTTCTTCGCGCTTGTTGACGGGAAGATAGCGATGTGCGCGATCGTCACGCTGCTGAATCACCAGATGCTTCTTCGCCAGGCGCTGCAGAACGGTCATCACCGTCGTGTACGCCAATTCGCGATGCGTCGCGAGTGCTTCATGCACCTGTCGCACAGTTTGCGGTTCCGATGTGGACCACAAATGATCCATCACCGCGCGTTCGAGTTCACCTAGACCTGCCATTCTTCGATTCTACGGACTTCCACGACGAAATACGTACTACTGGTAGTAGTAACCACCTCGGTGGGGGTGTGGTATTGGCCATAGTGATCTGCGTGACGGTTACGGTGGTGTGAGACGACGGAATTCCCGACAATGACGATGCCCGATAATTGCAAGCCAAACAGTCGATCCGCAGAAAGTAGCCGCACGTAGATGACGATCGACAGTTCGCCGGGCACCGAAGAATCGACATCACGGGCGCGGGTAGTCACGCAGAAAGCTGCCGGCATCATCCGTTTCGGCATTCGCGACGCACCGTTGACGGTCGTTCTACTTCTCACCATGTGGATCGTGGGTGCCGCAACCGGCAGCCTCGTTCACGGACCGTCCCGCGATCTCGAGCACACGATCGGTGCCGGCATGGGCTCGATCCAGCACGGCCGCATCTGGACTCCGCTCACGTCGGTGCTGTGGGCAGGAAACCTGCTCGGGTACCTCGGCGCGACCGTGCTCCTGATCGCAGTCGCCGCACCCCTCGAACGCCGAATGGGAACGATCAAGCTTGCGATCGCCGGCGCAAGCACTCAAATCTTGGGAGTCCTGCTCGGGCTCGGCTGGGCGTCGTTTGCGAAGGTGTTCGATTCCAGTTGGGGATTCCGCCTCCACGTGGGCTCCGCGGTCGGAGCCAGTGCATGGATCGTCGGCGCTGCGATGGCCGCCAGCTCGAACATGGGCACCCTGTGGCGCCGTCGCATTCGCGTCGGAACTTTGGCGTTGACGATCACTTTGGCCTTGTTCAGTGGTCAGCTGCAAGACGTCATCCGATTCTTTGCCGCTGTGGTGGGTTTGGTGATCGGACAGTGGATCGTCGGACGATCGGCGCGCGGTGAGCGCATTGCCGGGACACAGCGAGAGGGTCGCGTCCTGGTCGCCATCGTCGTCGCGGCGAGTGCGATCGGCCCGATGATCGCCGCATTGTCCCCGCAGGCGGTCGGCCCACTCGCGGTCCTCCGTGACCTCTTCCGCGGAGTTCCCTGGACTGTCGCCGAGGTTCGAGAACTGTGCGAGGAGTCGTCGTCGGATCCGGACTGCCGACGAGGACTCCTCGAGCTCAGACTCTCCGGTATCGGCCCGACTCTGCTCTCGCTGATGCCGTCGATCTTCGTTCTCGTGTTGAGTGACGGGCTCCGTCGTGGCCGCAGATTCGCCTGGATTGCGACAGTGTGTGCTCAGGTCGTCCTACTCGTCCTCTCGATCGGGAACTTCGTCATCAGGTTCGTCGACGCCGTCGACAGTGACAGCTTGTTCTACGGAATCAGCGATCCGAACGTGTACCGAACTCTGGTGCCGTTCCTGACACCGCTCTTCGTACTGATCCTGCTGATCGCGACACGTCGATACTTCGACGTCGCGGCCCCGGCCAAGACATACCGACGTCTCGGTGCTGCGATCGTGACCTTGCTCGCGGTCCTCGCCGTGATCTACGTCGGCGGCGGAATGCTCGCCAGGCACGGGTTCGATCGCGAGCCCACCGTAACGATGTTGCTCGCGGACTTCCCTCAGCGCCTTGTACCGCCCGTGTACCTGCAGTTGATCGATCCGCGTCTGCTTCCCGTGGACATCGAGTCGACGTTGCTCTTCGAGTGGACCGGCGTCGTGTTCTGGGGCGTCGCCGCCGTGTTGGTGTTCGTGAGTTTCCTCAAGCCGGTCAAGACCGCCGATCCCAAAGCCGCCGAACGAGCGCGATCCATGTTGATCGCCGGTACCGGCAGCCCGTTGTCCTGGATGACGACGTGGAAGGGAAACACATACTGGTTCAGCGCGGACGGTTCGAGTTACGTCGCGTATCGCGTCATCGCCGGTGTTGCTCTCACAACCGGTGATCCGGTCGGTCCTCCAGATCGCATGCGCACGGCGATCGAGGAGTTTGCCGAGTTCGCGTCGTCGAACGGTTGGATTCCCTGCTTCTATTCAGTGACCGACGACGCCCGAAGCATCACTGATTCCATGGGCTGGAGCGGCCTGCAGGTCGCCGAGGAAACCGTGCTCGACCTCGGACAGGTCGCGTTCACAGGAAAGCGGTTCCAGGATGTGCGAACAGCACTGAACCGGGCGAAGAAGTCCGGGATCACGGCCGAGTGGATTTCCTTCCCTCATGCACCTCTCGCGATCAAGGATCAGATAGTTGCGATCTCGGAGGAATGGGTGGCGGACAAGGGGATGCCCGAGATGGGATTCACCCTCGGCGGACTCGACGAGGTCGACGACGAACAAGTGCGGTGCCTGATCGCCGTCGACGAGGATCGCACCGTGCACGGTGTCACGTCGTGGCTACCGGTGTACCGCGACGGCAAAGTCGTCGGGTGGACACTCGACTTCATGAGGCGACGCTCCGAAGGATTCCGTCCCGCGATGGAGTTCCTCATCGCCTCCGCTGCACTGAAATTGGAGGAGGAGGGCGTCGAGTTCCTCAGTCTGTCCGGTGCACCGTTGGCAACAATCGCGGGTGATTCCGAGAGGAATGCGAACGAACCGGAGGCCACGACTTTCTCGGCGATGATGGACAGCGTGCTCGACCTACTCGGTCGCACCCTGGAACCGGTGTACGGATTTCGTTCGCTGTTGGCCTTCAAATCGAAGTTCCAGCCTCGGTACGTGCCGATGCACATGACCTTCGCCGATCCAGCCGCGTTGCCGAGCATCGGGAACGCGGTCGGACGGGCGTACCTGCCAACCGTGACGATCGGTCAAGGATTCAAACTTGTTCGGACGATTCTGGGTCGCTGATTCGCGATCGTCACGCAGGCTTTGCCGGCCCGCCGACGGCGCCGAACACGTGCCGGGTACCGATCGGAACGATCAGCGGCCGATCCGAGACGGGATCGTCGATGACCGCAGCTTCGAGACCGAACACCTCGAGCAGAAGTTCCGCGGAAATGATGTCCTTGGGGACACCAGAAGCGACGACGGCGCCGTCGCGCATCACGATCAGATGATCGCTGTATCTGACCGCGAGATTGAGGTCGTGCAGCACCATCACCACGGTGCGCCCCATTTCCTCGTGGAGTTGATCCACCAGGTCGAGGACTTCCATCGAGTGCGCGAGGTCCAGATAGGTAGTCGGTTCGTCGAGAAGCAGAATGTCGGTTCCCTGGGCGAGAGCCATCGAGATCCAGGCGCGCTGGCGCTGACCGCCGGACAATTGATCGACGGGTCGATCGGCGAGATCCGAGACACCGGTCAGCTCCAGCGCTTCGGCGACCTCGCCCTCGTCGTCCGCGGACCACTGCCTGATCCACGACTGGTGCGGGTGGCGCCCACGTGAGACCAGATCGGCGACGGTGAGTCCTTCGGGCGCAACTGGAGTCTGGGGGAGCATTCCGAGCACCCGTGCGACTTCCTTGGTCTTCATCGAACTGATCGCCTTGCCGTCCAGGACAACCGATCCGCCCTTGGGCTTGAGCAGACGACCGAGCGCACGCAGGAGCGTCGACTTGCCGCAACCGTTGGGGCCGATGACCGTCGTGATCACGCCGGTAGGGATCTCGAGATCGAGTCCGTCGACGATGATGCGGTCCCCGTACCCGAGCGTCAGGTTCTTGGCGACGAGACGCGAAGGAGTATCGGTGGACTGGGCGATGGTGGTCATGCTGTGACCTTCCGATTGTTACGAACCAACAGGTAGAGCAGGAACGGACCACCAAGTGCGGAAGTCACGATTCCGACGGGGAGTTCCACAGGCAGAATTGTTCGAGCGATGACGTCGCTGCCGACCACCAGTACAGCACCGGTCAGCGCGGACGCCACGATGGGCGGGCCGGCAGAGCGCACCAGACGCATGGCGACCTGTGGCGCAGCCAGGGCGACAAAGCCGACCGGACCTGCTGCGGCGGTTGCGATGGCGGCCAGCGCCACGGCGGAAGTATCGGAGCCGCCGCGTCCCAGCGTGGTGATGTTGCCCTCGGCATCTACGCCTTGGAAACCGGCCACAATCACCACTTTGCCTGCCGCCAAATCAGCACGCATTTTGGCATCGTCGATGTATT
>NZ_CAURKP010000100.1:0-19532 GCF_963525155.1 uncultured Rhodococcus sp. | reverse complement strand
GTCCTGGCAGAAGTCCGGTGAGGTCGAGGGCGATACCGTCGACCTCGCGCTCGCTGCCTACGACGTCGGGCCGGACGCAGTTCGCGAAGCGGGCGGCGTTCCGGCAGACAAGTCGGGCGAGGTTCCTGCGGAGCAGGCGGTCGCCGCTCCGTTTGTCGCCCAGATCAAATCGTTGCAGGACTCGTTCGCCCTGATGCTTGCGCCCTTCGACTACAACAACCTCGCCGCAGCGGTGGGCGGCGTCGTCGAGGCCGGTCTGAAGTTTCTCGGATTGCCGTACGTGTGGGGTGGCGGAAACATCAACGGGCCGTCGATGGGCGGGTTCGACTGCTCGGGGCTGACGTCGTACGCGATCCACGCGGCCACCGGGGTGACTCTGCCCCGGACCTCGGAGACGCAGTGGGGTGTCGGCGTCGAGATCCCGCTGGATCAGGCGCAGCCCGGTGACCTGTTGTTCGGCAACTGGCAGGCAGGCGGCCCCGGCCACGTGGCGATCTACGTCGGCAACGGTCAGATGCTTCACGCACCCACGTTCGGCGACGTGGTGAAGGTCGGCCCGATCTTCGCAGGCTTGACGGCTCGCGGCGGGGTGTGTGTGGGCAGGAACCCGCGCGCGCCGACATCGCAATAAGCGCCACCCGCCCGTGGCGGGGGGCGCTTCTTTTCAGAGCTGGTACAGCCGATCAGCTGTGGTAAGGCTCCGCGCTCAGCAGCGTGACCTTCATGGTGCTGCCGTTGGGCAGGTTGTACTCACGCGTGTCGCCGACCTTGGCTTCGAGCAGCGCGCCGCCCAGCGGTGAGTTCGGCGAGTAGACCTCGAGCTTGGCGTCACGTGCGCCTTCTTCGCGGGTAGCGATCAGGAACGTCTCGGTGTCACTCTCGTCGCCGTCGTAGTAGACCTTGACTACGGATCCGGGCAGTGCGACACCGGACTGAGTGGGGGCCTCGCCGACCTTTGCGCTGTTCAGCAGCTCCTGGAGCTGGCGAATGCGGGCTTCCTGCTGACCCTGCTCTTCGCGGGCAGCGTGGTAGCCGCCGTTCTCTTTCAGGTCGCCCTCTTCGCGACGCTCGTTGATCTCGGCGGCGATGACCGGGCGATTGGCGATGAGCTGGTCGAGTTCGTTCTTGAGCCTGTCATGTGATTCCTGGGTAAGCCAGGTCACCTGGGTCTCGGTCATCTCGATCACTCCCTAGTAGTCGGAGCCGGGGGCTCCCTCGACGATCGCTGCAACAGCAGCGAACAACGACGCAGAAGCACCACCAGGGATGCAACCTTGCCGTCAAACCTTGCGTCAATGCAGCAATACACGGTTCCACCCGGAACCGTGTATCGGGCAATTCTATCACGCATGACTACCCGCCCTGTCCGGCGTCAAACGTCCGGCAGGGTGGGTGCGTTCCGAGGTCAGCTCTTGGTCAGGTACTCCGGAACGTCGAAGCTGCAGCCGTAGACGTCGGCCATGCCTGGCGGCTGGGACGTCTTGACCTCGGTGTTGAACTCGAGGGTCTGATGTTCCGACGACGGGACGTAGACCTCACGTCGACCGGTTTCGGAGCCGTCCTTCGAGCGTGCGCGCACGATGCACATCGCTTCACGCGACGAGTCGTCGCGTGTGACGGTGAAACGGATCTTCACCGTGGAGTCGTTGGCGATGTCGAACGAGATGGTCTCGGTCTCGATTTCCTTGACCGCAAATTTTCCGTACGCGTAGTACGCGATTCCGCCGCCTACGACGATGACGAGAGCGGTCAGAGCCCACACCATCCACTTGCGGGGACTGCCCGTGCGAGTTGTGCTCGGGTACCGATCTTGGGGAAGCGGTTTGCTCATCACTCTGCTCTCGAAGACTCGAGTTCGCGTGTCGTGCAGCAACTGACTGTGTCCCGCCGGATTACCGAAGGGGTCACGGCTGCGCCAGGAACTCTCGGGTGGAACTATAGAGGACGTATCCCGTCGCGCCGTCGGTAGGTTTGTCGGCAGTCGGTACGTTTGACGGCAACGACCCGGAGTAATCCGAGCGGTGCACAGCGTGTGATTCGAAGACTGCCGGTGACGGCTACAGGTGAACTGCCGGTGACGGCTACAGGTGAACTGCCGGCAACGGCTACAGGTGAAGTTGAGGTGAACGAACACGTGAGCGGATTCCGGCTCATGGCCGTCCATGCCCATCCCGACGACGAGTCGAGCAAGGGTGCGGCCACCACCGCCCGTTATGCAGCCGAAGGCCACGAAGTGATGGTCCTGACGCTCACCGGGGGTGAGCGTGGCGACATTCTCAACCCGGCCATGGACGTTCCCGGTGTCCGCGATCGAATCAGCGAAGTTCGCCAGGAGGAGATGGCCGAGGCCGCTCGCATCCTGGGCGTGAAGCAGCGCTGGCTCGGTTTCGTCGATTCCGGGCTTCCCGAGGGCGACCCTCTTCCGCCGCTGCCCGAAGGGTGCTTCGCCCTCGTTCCGCTCGAAGAGTCGACGCGCGCTCTGGTCAAGGTGATTCGCGAGTTCCGTCCCCACGTCGTCACGACGTACGACGAGAACGGCGGATACCCGCACCCGGATCACATCCGGTGCCACGAGGTGACGATGGCAGCCTACGAAGCCGCCGCCGATCCCGAGTACTTCCCCGAGGACGGTCAGCCGTGGGAAATCAAGAAGGTCTACTACTCGCACGGATTCATCCGTAAGCGCCTCGAACTCTTCCAGGAGGAGTACGAGCGTCGCGGTGAGCCGTTCCCGATGGCGGACTGGCTCAAGAAGTGGAAGACCGAACGCGGCGACATGATGGTCCGGGTGACCACTCAGGTCACGTGCGGCGACTACTTTCCCCAGCGTGACGATGCTCTGCGCGCACACGCGACGCAGATCGATCCCAACGGTTCGTTCTTCGCTGTGCCGCTCGACATTCAGCAGAAGATCTGGCCCACCGAGGAATTCGAGCTCGCCAAGACGCGGGTCACCACGTCCATTCCGGAAACCGACCTGTTCGCAGGTCTCGAAGAGGACGCTCAGAAGTGAATGCTCTGTCCGCCGAGGTAGTTCTCGGCACCACACAATTTCTTGCTCAGACCCCGAGTAATCCATCCGGCCCGGAGTTCGGAAAGTCGTCTCCGGTCGGCCTGCTGGTGATTCTTGCGCTGCTCATCGGTGTGATCCTCCTGGTTCGGTCGATGAACCGCCAGCTCAAGAAGCTGCCGGAGACGTTCGAACCGGATCATCCCGAACTCGATCAGCAGGCAGACGAAGGCACCGACCGGGGAGCTATCACTGCTCCGAGCCCGGCGGACCCCAACGTCTCTACCGAGAAGAAGCCCAAGCAAGAATCCTGAGACGAACGAGGTAGCGGCGATGGACCCACGGATGCGGAACAACCTGGGTGGGTCCTCGAGCCCTTACCTGCGTCAGCACGCCGACAATCCGGTCCACTGGCAACAGTGGGGCGAAGAAGCGATGGGGTGGGCGCGCGAGCGCAACGTGCCGATTCTCCTCTCGATCGGATACTCGGCGTGCCACTGGTGCCACGTCATGGCGCACGAGTCGTTCGAGAACGACGAGATCGCGGCCGTCATGAACGCGAACTTCGTCTGTGTGAAGGTGGACCGAGAAGAACGTCCCGACATCGACGCCGTCTACATGAATGCGACGGTTGCGATGACCGGCCAGGGCGGCTGGCCCATGACCTGTTTCCTGACTCCCGACGGTTCACCGTTCTACTGCGGCACGTACTACCCGCCGACGCCTCGCGGCGGAATGCCTTCGTTCACACAGCTTCTCGAAGCGATAGTCGACACCTTCACGAATCGGCGCGACGAGGTCGACAACGCGGCGCAGTCGATCGTCACGGAACTTCAGCGCGCGTCGGGCGGGATTCCGTACGGGGGAGCACCCATCGACGCCGAGCTGCTGAACGCGGCGGGTCGGTCGATCCTCGGCGACGAGGACGTCCCGCGCGGGGGATTCGGTGGGGCACCGAAGTTTCCACCGTCGGCACTACTGGAGGGGCTGCTCCGACAGTACGAGCGAACGGGTTCGGGCGAGATCCTCGGCGGCATCGAGCGCACCGCCGAAGCAATGGCACGTGGCGGGATCTACGACCAGTTGGGTGGCGGTTTCTCGCGGTACTCGGTCGATGCCGAGTGGGTGGTTCCGCACTTCGAGAAGATGCTCTACGACAATGCGCTGCTCCTGCGGTTCTACGCGCACTGGGCGCGGCGCACCGGATCGGACCTCGCCACTCGCGTCACCGAGGAGACCGCAAGGTTCCTGCTCTCCGATCTGCTGACAGAGAACGGTTGCTTCGCTTCGGCTCTCGATGCCGACACCGACGGCGTCGAAGGCCTCACGTACGTATGGACGCCGACGCAGCTGGTCGAGATTCTCGGCGCGGAGGACGGGCAGTGGGCGTCGGAGTTGTTCCGGGTCACCGATACCGGAACCTTCGAAGAGGGTGCGTCGGTACTGCAGTTGCTCCGTGACCCCGACGACTGGTCGCGCTGGCAGACGGTCTCCGACGCTCTACGTGCCGTCCGGGCTCAGCGTCCACAGCCCGGCCGCGACGACAAGGTGGTGACGGCCTGGAACGGGCTGACCGTCACGGCCTTGACGGAAGCCGGACTTGCCCTGGACCTACCCGACTGGATCACCGCGTCGGCCGAGTGCGATGGCGCTCTTCTCGACCTTCACCTGGTGGACGGTCACTTGCGTCGCGCTTCCCTCGGCGGGGCTGTCGGCGCCCCGACGGGCGTGCTCGAGGATTACGCAATGTTGGCCACCGGCCTCCTGGCTCTATACCAGGCAACGGGATTGGCGCGGTGGCTCGATGCGGCGCAGCAGTTGCTCGACGTCACTGTCGACCACTTCGCTGATCCGGCCGAGCCGGGAAGCTGGTTCGACACGGCCGATTTCGCGGAGTCGCTCGTGACTCGGCCCCGAGACCCGTTGGACGGCGCGACGCCGTCCGGTGCGTCGAGCGTCGCGGAGGCTCTGTTGACCGCAGCGGCGTTGACCGATGCCGAGCGCTCTTCTCGTTACGCCCAGGCCGCGGCGGACGCGCTGGCGAGGGCCACGCTGCCGCTCGAGCGTGCGCCTCGGTCGGCGGGGCACTGGCTCGCGGTGGCGGAAGCGTCGTTGCGTGGTCCGATACAGGTGGCCGTCGTCGGGGAAGGTTCGCTGTTGGCCGATGCCCGCCGGCTTGCGCCGGGTGGTGCAGTGGTTGTCGGGGGTGCCCCGGATTCTTCACCGCTGCTTGCAGATCGACCCCTCGTCGACGGTGGTGAAGCCGCGTACATCTGTCGGGGATTCGTGTGTGATCGGCCGGTGACGACGGCGGTGGAACTGGCGAGTCAGTTGAACACGACGAGCCATACCGCGATGTAGTGGCAGATCGCTGCGACGACCGTCGCGGCGTGGAAGAACTCGTGATGCCCGAACGTCGTGGGCCACGGGTTTGGCCATTTCGTCGCGTACAGAATTGCGCCGACGCTGTAGAAGATTCCGCCGACGAGCAGCAGCACCATCGGCGCCACACCGACCTGGTGCGTCAGTTCACCGACCACGGGAACGATCGCCCAACCGAGGAGCAGGTAGAGCGGGACTCCCACCCATTTCGGGGCGGTGGGCCAGAGCATCTTGAGTGCGACGCCGGCGAGCGCGCCTGCCCACACGATCGCGAGGATGATCTTGCCGGTGTGAGTCGGGAGGCCGAGCATGGCGAACGGTGTGTAGCTGCCGGCGATGAAGAGAAAGATCATCGAATGGTCCGCACGCTTCATCCACGTACGGCCCTTGACCGTCTGCCACTGGATGCGGTGATACGTCGCACTGATGCCGAAGAGGCCGCAGATCGTGACGCTGTAGATCGCGGTTGCCCAAGCCGCTTTGGCGCCGACCTGAGCGCCGGCGACGGAGACGAGAACGATGCCCGCGACGACGGAGACACCGAGCGCCCACAGATGGATCCAACCGCGCATGCGTGGTTTGACCGGAAGCTCGTCGAGCCCGAATGCCGTCATGTGCAACCCCTCTCGTTCCGTACTGTTGCGAACCGCGTAACCTACGGTACCGTAGGTTACGCATCAGTAGCATAACCTACCTGCGGGTTTTCGACGCGTACAAAAAGCGTGACGGCGCTCGCATGTGGCTGTCACTGCCGGGCGTAGTCTTTGACACCATGGTGATGTCACGGTGAATCTGCGCGGACTGCTGTACAGCATCTACGAGCGACGACTCCTCAGTCATCTCGACGGTCTCGCGCACCCACGGCACGTAGCCGTGATGTGTGACGGAAATCGGCGATGGGCTCGCGAGAACGGCTTCACCGATGTCAGTCACGGGCACCGCATGGGCGCGCTCAAAATTGCCGAATTGCTCGAGTGGTGCGACGCCGCCGGAATCGAGATGGCAACCATCTACCTGCTCTCGACCGAGAACCTGCGCCGCGAGCCGGAAGAGCTCGACACCCTCCTCGAAATCATCACCGACGTCGTCGAAGAGATCTCCGGGCCCGGCAAGAACTGGAGTGTGCAGATCGTCGGTGCTCTCGATCTTCTGCCTCCCGAGCAGTCCAGGCGCTTGCGGGAAGCGGCGGCGGGGACGAGCGGCCGAACCGGGACACATGTCAACGTCGCGATCGGATACGGCGGGCGTCAGGAGATCGCCGACGCCGTCCAATCGCTCCTGCGCGACAAGATCGGTGCGGGCCTGAGCGGAGACGAACTGATCCAGGCCGTCACGGTCGACGGCATCGACGGGCATCTGTACACGTCGGGGCAGCCCGATCCGGATCTGGTGATCCGCACCTCCGGCGAGCAGCGGCTCTCCGGATTCCTGTTGTGGCAGAGCGCCTATTCGGAGATCTGGTTCACCGAGGCGTACTGGCCCGAGTTCCGTCGAGTCGACTTTCTTCGAGCCTTGCGTGATTACGCGGCGCGCCACCGCCGGTTCGGCGCCTGAGCCGTCTCAGAGCTTGCGCAGTCGCAGCCGGTTGATCGTGTGATCGGCGTCCTTGCGCAGCACCAGGGTTGCGCGGGGGCGGGTGGGGAGAATGTTCTCCACCAGGTTCGGGTGGTTGATCGAGTTCCAGATCTCCTTCGCCGCGATGGTCGCGTCACGGTCGGAGAGGCCGGAGTAGTGGTGAAAGTGGGCGTTCGGATCGGCGAACGACGTGTTGCGTAGCGCGAGGAACCGCTGGATGTACCAGGCTTCGATGTCCTCGATGCGGGCGTCGACGTAGATCGAGAAGTCGAACAGATCGGAGACCATCAGACGCGGGCCGGTCTGCAGGACGTTGAGGCCCTCGATGATGAGGATGTCGGGCTGGCGGATCAGGTGGTACTGGCCCGGGATGATGTCGTACGACGTGTGCGAATAGACCGGTGCCGCTACCTCTTCCGCCCCGGACTTGACTTCGGTGACGAAGCGCAACAGCTTGCGGCGATCGTAGCTTTCGGGAAAACCCTTGCGGTGCATGATGCCCCGACGCTGGAGTTCCCTGGTCGGATAGAGGAATCCGTCCGTGGTGACGAGGTCGACGCGCGGATGGTGATCCCAGCGGGCCAGGAGAGCTTGCAGCACACGAGCAGTCGTGGATTTTCCGACCGCGACCGAACCGGCGACACCGATGACGAAGGGCACCTGACGATCGGGATGCTTCTCGCCGAGGAAGGTCGCGGTGGCCGCGAACAGTCGTTGGCGTGCCGCCACCTGCAGGTGGATCAGACGTGCGAGGGGGAGATAAACCTCGGCAACTTCTTCGAGATCGATCTGCTCGCCGAGACCACGCAGGCCGTACAACTCGTCCTCGGTCAACACCAGTGGCGTCGACTTACGCAGTGTCCGCCACTGCTTGCGGTCGAACTCGACGTAGGGACTCGATTCGTTGGTGCGCGCCATCAGCCCAGCTCACCGGCACGTAGTGAACCCGGGGCCCGGCGGACGAAACAGCTATGCGAGCAAGCCAGGCGCGTGTGCGCACGATCCGAGTGCATAGTCGGATTGTGCTCGGTGCCACGTCCGGGACTTTCGCCGGGTGGCATTCCGGAGCGAGCGACTAGGCTCGGTCGTTATGGATCCAGACACACTTGTTCGCCAATACCTGCTGCTCGGACTGGGTTTCGACCGTCTCGAAGACGGGTTCGTCGACGCATTCACCGGTGACCCGGCGCTGCGTAAGCAGATCCAGAGCGCCCCGAAGCCCGATCCGCGTGAACTTGCCCGCACGGCACGTGAATTGCGGGGCGAGTTGGCCGGAAGTGGTCTGAATGCCGAACGCTCCCACTTCGTCGACGTACACCTTCGCGCTCTGGAATGCTCCGGGCGCAAGTTCGCGGGTGAGGACATCGGCTTCGTGGACGAGGTCGAGGCGTACTTCGACGTCCGAATCGAGAAGGGAAACGAGGACGCCTACAGCGACGCTCACCGGTTGATGGGTGAAGTTCTGCCCGGTCCGGGACCGCTGGCGCAGCGGGTGCAGGCGCATCGCAAGGCCGACGAGATCCCCGCGGCGAAACTGAACGAGTGCGTCGAGGCAATGTCGAGTGCGCTGCGCGATCTGGTCCGCGGCACGTTCGGGCTTCCCGCGTCGGAAACCGTCGAATACGAAGTGGTGGGGGACAAGCCGTGGTCCGGCTTCAACTACTACCTCGGTGACTACCGCTCCAAGGTTGCGATCAATTCGGATCTGCCGCAGTTCATGGCCAACCTACCGCGGCTGATCGCGCACGAGTCCTACCCCGGCCATCACACCGAGCATTGCCGTAAGGAAGCCGGTCTGGTCGGTTCGGGCCAGCTCGAGCAGACACTGTTCCTGGTCAACACGCCGCAGTGCATCATGGCCGAAGGCCTCGCGGATTTGGCGCTGGAAGCGATTGTCGGCCCGGACTGGGGTTTGTGGGCGCAGGACATCTACGCCGACCTCGGCTTGTCTTTCGACGGGGAAAAGGCGCAACGGCTCTCCGCAGCGTCGGGGCAACTGCTGAGTGTCCGGCAGGATGCGGCGCTGATGTTGCACGACGAGGGGCGCAGCCTCGACGACGTGGCGCTGTTCCTCGAACGGTGGTCGCTGTCGACGCCGGAACGCGCTCGCCAATCGCTCAAGTTCCTGTCTTCGCCGCTGTGGCGGGCGTACACCAGCACGTATGTCGAGGGATACCGGCTGCTCGGGGGCTGGCTGGACGAGGTGCCGGTGGGCGCGGAGCGCACCGAACGCTTCCGCAGGCTGCTCGACGAGCCGCTGGTCCCCAGCTCTCTGCGTGCTGCCTAGTGCCGGGTGGAGACGGCGGGAGCGAACTTCGTAGACTGGACGCATTCGTTTCCGCATCCAGCTTGGAGATTCCTCGATGACCGCTGTGCCCGGCTCCGACGTCAACTCTGCATCACTCGCCGAACTCGACCCCGAAGTCGCCGAGGCGATGGCTGGTGAATTGGCTCGTCAGCGCGACACGCTCGAGATGATCGCGTCGGAGAACTTCGTTCCCCGCTCGGTTCTGCAGGCTCAGGGCAGCGTCCTGACCAACAAGTACGCCGAGGGCTACCCGGGACGTCGTTACTACGGCGGTTGCGAGCACGTCGACGTCATCGAGGATCTGGCGCGCAACCGTGCGAAGGAACTCTTCGGTGCAGAGTTCGCGAACGTTCAGCCGCACTCGGGCGCACAGGCCAACGCTGCTGTTCTGATGGCACTGATGAACCCGGGTGAGAAGCTGCTCGGCCTCGACCTTGCACACGGCGGTCACCTCACGCACGGCATGAAGCTCAACTTCTCCGGCAAGTTGTACGACGTCGCGTCCTACGGCGTCAGCAAGGAAGATCACCGCATCGACATGGACGAGGTGCGCTCGATCGCCCTCGCCGAGAAGCCGAAGGTCATCGTTGCCGGCTGGTCCGCGTACCCGCGTCAGCAGGACTTCGCGGCGTTCCGTGCGATCGCCGACGAGGTCGGGGCGTACCTGTGGGTGGACATGGCTCACTTCGCCGGACTGGTTGCGGCAGGACTGCACCCGTCGCCCGTCCCGTACGCAGACGTCGTCTCCTCGACCGTCCACAAGACCCTCGGTGGTCCGCGTTCGGGCCTGATCCTGGCGAAGAAAGAGTGGGCCAAGAAGCTCAACTCCGCTGTCTTCCCCGGTCAGCAGGGTGGACCGCTCATGCACGCCATCGCGGCCAAGGCAGTCACCTTCAAGATCGCTGCCGGTGAAGAGTTCAAGGATCGTCAGGCACGCACCCTTTCCGGTGCGCGCATCCTTGCCGAGCGTCTGGGCAACAAGGACGTCGCAGACCAGGGCATCAGCGTCCTGACCGGCGGCACGGACGTCCACCTCGTTCTCGTGGACCTGCGTAACTCGCAGCTCGACGGCCAGCAGGGTGAGGACCTTCTGCACGAAATCGGCATCACGGTCAACCGCAACGCTGTTCCGTTCGATCCCCGCCCGCCGATGACCACCTCCGGTCTGCGTATCGGTACCGCAGCGTTGGCCACTCGCGGATTCGGCGATGCCGAGTTCACCGAGGTCGCCGACATCATCGGTACCGCTCTGGCCGGCAACGCGGATCTGCCGGCGCTGCGTGCGCGCGTCGCCAAGCTCGCTCTCGACCTTCCTCTGTACGACGGTCTCGAGAACTGGGGCCTGCTCAGCAAGAACGTCTAGGAATTCCTTCACCGACGGCCCGGTCCCTTTCGAGGGGCCGGGCCGCTGGTTTTTTGCCAGTCGCGGATTGTGGCATCGGTCACATGACCGATGGTGGCCGAGTTCGGCGCTTCCTAGCCTGAGAGCATCACCCCTCCGGCGAAGGAAACCCCATGACCGAACAGAATCTGCATTGGCTCTCCGCTACCGAGATGGCGGCGTCGGTCGCGTCGAACAGTCTCTCGCCCAACGAGATTGCCGAAGCGATGATCCAGCGCGTCGACGCCGTCAATCCGTCGATCAACGCGATAGTCCAGTTCGATCGCGAGCAGGTGACGCGCGATGCGGCCGAACTCTCACGGCAACAGGAAGCGGGCGAGAAACTCGGCCCGCTGCACGGCGTTCCGTTCACGATCAAAGATCTGACGGCAGTCGACGGGCTGCCGACCACGTTCGGGATGAAGCCGATGGCCGACAACATCGCGACGGGAAATGCCGTCGTCGTGGACAGGCTGCGTGGCGCCGGCGGACTGTTCCTGGGAAAGACGAATACTCCCGAAAGTGGTTACTACGGAGGCACGGACAACCACCTGTACGGGCCGACGCACAACCCGTGGAAGCTCGGCAACAGCGCGGGCGGGTCCAGTGGCGGTGCGTCGGCTGCTGTGGCTGCAGGCCTCGGGCCACTCGCCGAGGGCAGTGACGGCGCGGGATCGGTGCGTATCCCGTCGGCGCTCTGCGGGGTCGTCGGGTTGAAGCCGACCACCGGCGTCATCCCGCAGACCATCCTGGCCGGGCGCTTCTACAACTGGGCGTATCACGGTCCGATCACCCGGACTGTTGCCGACAACGCGCTGATGCTCGACATCATGGCCGGGCCGGACAATGCGGACCCGCTCTCGATCGAGCGTGCCGAGACCTCGTACGTCGAAGCCTCGAAGGGCGACGTGAAGGGCCTTCGCGTGGCGTGGTCGCCGAATCTCGGTCTCGGCCATGTTGATCCGGAGGTGCTGGCGGTGTGTCTCGACGCGTTGTCGGCATTCGAGGAATTGGGTGCCCGGATCACCGAGGCGACCCCGCAGTGGGGAAATCCGTCGGAGTCGATGTGGAACGGCATCTGGGTTCCCGGTTTCGCTTCCGAATACGACTTGCTCGACTGGGAGAACCAGCGCGGCGAGGTCGACGACAACCTGATCGAGATCATGCACGAGGCCGAGCGGCTCACCGGTGTCGACGTCGGGCGGGCCGACGCATTCCGCGGCGTCATGTGGGACACGTGGACCGCGTTCATGAACGACTACGACGTGTTGGTCTCGCCGACCCTGGCTTCGGCCACGTTCCCGCTCAGTCAGTTCGCGCCGTCGTGGCTCGAAGGTGCGTCGCTGCGTGAGCAGTTGCTCGATTGGCTCTTCACCTACCCGTACAACATGCTCAACAATCCGGCGATCACCGTGCCCGCCGGATTCACCGCCGACGGTCGACCGGTGGGGCTGCAGATCGCCGCACGTCACCGCCAGGACGCAATGGTTCTGCGGACTGCCGCGAACTTCGAAGCGGCACGTCCGTGGGCGGACAAGAAGCCGGCCGATTCACTGGTCGTGGCCTAGCTCACACGATTGGCTAGATTGGTGTGATGACGTCTGTACTGCCTGATCGCGGCGCTGGACCTGACATGTTCGCGCCGCGATCGCCGGCGGCCGGGGCGTACGGCATTCTCGGCCTGTGCGCCGAAGAACTCCGCGCACGTGGACTCGCGTACTCGGCTGCGGCGGTCACGTACCGAGACCCGTCGACCGGAAGGCATCGGGCTCTGGCGAGTTCCGGATACGACGCCAGGGTGCTCGAGTTCCTGCTCGAGGACTTCGTCGCCGATCGCAATCTCTTCGGCATCATTCGCGAGGCTTCGGGCGTGCCCGTGTTCTGGCAGGACGTGCCACGATTCGAGCAGGTCGAGATGGTCACCGATGTTCTGCGGCCGTCCGGGTACGCCGAGGGTGCCTCGGTCGCATTGGGGTTCTCCGGCCGTGAGGTGACCGGATTGCTGCACATGAGCTTCGCGGATTCCGGCGTCGTCGATCGCGTACGGGAGGTGGTGGCGGCGTCCAGCGCAGCCTGCTCGCGCGTCGTGGGGGACCAGGTGGCGCTCGATCGTGTCCATCTGAGCCCACGGGAGATCCAAGTACTGCAATTGGTGGCCAGGGGCGCGGGCAATGTCGAGATCGCCGAGGAGTTGTTCGTCAGCCGTCGCACCGTCGCCACCCACCTCGAGAACATCTTCGTCAAGACCGGAACCAATTCGCGGGTTCAGGCGGCGGTGCGCGCCGCGAAGTGGGGTCTGATCGAGTCCTGAGTGACGCCGAATCACACGAGTGGCATTTTGTTACCTGGCGTTCACCAGATGTGCGGCTCGTTCCGTGGCGCGAGTGTCCGATCCGCAGTACCGTCGGCAGTAACGAGTAACCAGAAGTTACTTGTGCGGGAGGTTCTGATCGTGACTGAAACACTCAGTACGAGAGGGCCGGCGCCCGGCCCTTGTTTCAGCTGACACAGCGTCACCTGACACCAGAGCCGTCCGGCCCAGCGAGCTGAGTTTGCGCGGGTGCCGCGCAGACCTAGGAGCCCAACGTGACTGCATCACGCTCCGTCTCTGCCCACTCGGCCCGGGCTGATCTATCAGCCGGGAATCATTCGGGAGATGCACTTCGCACGTACGTCTTGGATACCTCGGTACTACTGTCCGATCCATGGGCTGTCACTCGATTCGCCGAACACCACGTGGTACTCCCACTGGTCGTGATCAGTGAACTCGAAGGCAAACGGCACCACCACGAACTGGGATGGTTCGCCCGAGAATCGCTCCGCATGCTCGACGATCTACGGATCGAATACAGCCGCCTCGACCGTCCGGTGCCGATCGGCACCGAGAACGGGACGCTGCAGGTCGAACTCAATCACACCGACCCTGCGGTCTTGCCAGTCGGATTCCGCACGGACAGTAACGATTCGAGGATTCTGGCGTGTGCGCTGAACCTTGCGGCGGAGGGCAAGGACGTAGTCCTCGTCAGCAAGGACATTCCGCTTCGTGTGAAGGCGGGCGCGGTGGGACTACCTGCCGACGAGTACCACGCTCACGACGTCGTGCCCTCCGGATGGACGGGTATGACCGAGCTGGACGTCGCCTCGACGGACATCGACGAGCTGTTCAACGAGGGTTTCCTGGACCTCGACGAAGCGCGAGATCTGCCGTGTCACACGGGTCTTCGCCTGCTCGGTGGTTCGTCGAGCGCCCTCGGTCGGGTGACTCCCGACAAGCGCATCCAGTTGGTGCGCGGTGAGCGCGAGGCGTTCGGGTTGCACGGCCGCTCCGCCGAGCAGCGCATTGCGCTCGATCTCCTCATGGACGAGAGCATCGGCATCATCTCTCTCGGTGGTAAGGCGGGCACCGGTAAATCGGCCTTGGCTCTGACGGCAGGTTTGGAAGCCGTTCTCGAGCGGCGCACTCAGCGCAAGGTTGTCGTCTTCCGTCCGTTGTATGCCGTTGGCGGACAAGAACTCGGCTACCTTCCCGGTAGTGAGAGCGAGAAGATGGGCCCGTGGGCTCAGGCCGTTTTCGACACTCTCGACGGGTTGGCCTCGCCAGAGGTTCTCGAGGAGGTTCTCGCCCGCGGAATGCTGGAAGTGTTGCCGCTGACGCACATTCGCGGTCGGTCGCTGCACGATTCGTTCGTGATCGTCGACGAAGCGCAGTCGCTCGAACGAAATGTTCTGCTGACAGTGCTTTCTCGTCTGGGAACCGGCTCGCGAGTGGTCCTCACGCACGACGTCGCGCAGCGTGACAACCTGCGAGTGGGCAGGCACGACGGAGTTGCGGCCGTCATCGAAAAGCTCAAGGGGCACCCGCTTTTTGCGCACATCACACTCACGCGCAGTGAGCGTTCGCCGATCGCCGAGTTGGTGACCGACATGCTCGAGGAGTTCGGCCCCACTTCCTGAGAAGTGATCTCCCCGTGCGGACTTCCGTCTGCACGGGGAGATGCCTGGGTTTGAAGTTGTTCAGTTTTGCAGCGGTCCCAGTTCGTTGTCGAGAACTTCCTGCACGACACGCATCGCCGCCAGTCCGGCCGGAGCGCCGCAATACGCGCTCGCGTGGATCACGGTTTCGACGATCTCGGTGCGCGTCAAGCCGTTTCGCAATGCCCCACGTACGTGGCCTTTGAGTTCGTTCTCGGCGCGCAGCGCGATCAGCATCCCCAGATTGATCAGACTACGACTGCGGCGATCGAGTCCGGGACGCGTCCATACCGAACCCCAGACGTTGGCCGTCACGAAGTTCTGCAGTTCTTCGCTGTCCGTTCCGCGGGTGCGCTCGAAGGCGGCGTCGACGAAATCGGCCCCCATGACTTCGGTGCGCACAGCCAATCCGGCGTCGAAGGAGTCAGGCGTGGTGTTTTCGGACATGGCAGGTTCGCTCGCTTTCGGCAGGTGATTTCAGGCCGGAGCAAGCCTACTTCGTGTCCCGGTCCCGACGACTGCGCGGCCGACCGCGCTCACCACGCCCCACGCGACGTCTCGCAGACTGAAGTAGTCCCGCCAGACGCAGACCTTGCCGTCGCGCAGTTCGAAAGTTCCGCATACCCAGAACTCGATGCGCAGCGGTCCGACGGTGAGGATGTCGGTGCGTTCGGTGAGCACCGTGGACTCGTCGCCGACGATGTGGTGCATCTCCGCCTCGAATTTCAGTGAAGGCTTGGTGACCAGACGTAGCGCTCGCACGACGGTCTTCTTGCCTCGCAGGGTGGGGAGCGAGACGTTCTGCCAGACGATGTCGTCTGTCATCAATTCGGCTGCGGCGTCCACGTCGAAATCGGTGAGGGCCGCGAACATTGCGTTCACCGTGGCTGTCGAACTACTCATGGGGTGTCCTTGGCTGATTATTCGGCCGGTGTTGCCCGGATGAAGGTACCGAGATGATCGTGATCGAAGTACTCCAAGGTTAGCGAGTTTCCGTCGAAGGTGGCCTTCGAGACCGTCCCGGCCGGTGCGTTCTCGCCGCTGAGCGGGAACGTGAAGGTGTTTCCGTCCCAGTGGGTCAGAGGGTACGTCGCGGCCGCGGGACCCATGGTCAAGGTCAGCGCACCGTTCTGCTGCGTCACGAGCGCGGGACCCCAGTACGGATTGCCGTAGTCGCCGGTCAATTGGTCTGTCGGTGGCGCGGGAGCGGGGGAGGCCGGCGGCGTCTTCCCGGCAAGTTCGCCCTCAGGGTCGGCCTGTGAGGCAAAGGACGCTTCGTACAGCGGGCGCCACTCGCGGGTGATTTTCCCGAACTGCACCAGATCGGCGAATTCGGCGGTCAAAGTCTCTGCGACGCCGGTGGGCGTGCCGTTGGTCAGAACGACTATGCCGACGTCAGCGGAGGGAATCGTCACGAAATTGGTCCCGGCACCGAGCAGGAAGGCGCCGGAGTGGCTGGCGGTCACACGGCCTGCCGCGCTGTCGGAAACGTTGAACCCGTAGCCGTAGAAGCCGGAACGTTCCCCGATTTCCTGCGCATGGCGCGAGACGATTTCCGGGTTGACTGCGGGCACGAGCGCATCCGTCTGAACGACCTGCTGCCCCTGATACCGACCGCCAGACAGCACCATGTCCAACCACTTGGCCATGTCGTTCACTGAGGAGCTGACTCCACCGGCGGGGGATTGGGCGTCGGCGTCCCGAACCGGCCCTACCTTGTACTTTCCGTCTTCGAGGATATGGCCGACTGTTCGATTTTCTCGGGCTTGGTAATCGGCGAACCGCGAAGACGTCGAAGTCATACCGAGCGGACCGTAGATCGTGTTCTGCGACAGCGTTTCCCAATCGGTGCCCGCCGCGGCTGCAACGGCCTCCGCACCGGCTGTGACGCCGAAGTTCGTGTACTCGTATGTGATTCGGAATGGATTGAGCGGTAGTTGGCGAAGTTTTTCGAGTACCTGGGCCCGGTTGTAGCCCAGGTCCTCCAGCCCGTCGCCGGCGTGGTCCGGTAACCCCGACCGATGCGTGTAGAGATCGGAGATCGTGAGGTGGTCGGTCACCCACGGATCGGCAAGCGCAAACCCCGGCAGTTTCGAGATCACCGGAGTGTCCCAGTCGACGGTCCCGATTCCGACTTCGTGGGCGACCACCGTGGCCCCGACCGATTTCGACACCGATGCCAGTTGGAACACGGTGTCGGCATCGACGGTGGCGCTCTTACCCAACTCGCGAACCCCGAATCCCTTTGCGTACACAGTCTTACCTCCGTGCACCACGGCCACCGCCATGCCGGGAACACCGGAACTTGCCATGAGGTCGTTCGCGAGGCCGTCGAGCTTCCCGACCGCGTCGTCGATTTGCCCGTCCGGGATCGGCACCCCGGCGTCGAGACCCGGGCTGCCGTCGCTGACGACCGGCCCGGGCGCCGACGTGGTGTCTGAATTCGACGAGCATCCGGCGAGCAGGGCGACCGTCAGTACTACCGGAACCGCCGCTGCCGACAGTCGCGAGCTGTTTCTACTGGTGATGGACACGAGATTCTCCCTAGCAGGGTTGTCGTCGGTACCACTCGGTCAATCCAGTATCGGGGAACGGCGGGCTGATATTGGGACAAATCGGGAAACCTTGTAGCTACTTCGGGGTCTTGGTTGTCAGACTGCCGAGAATGGAGCCTTCCGTGACCGGCTTCCAAGGGAGCAACAACGCGACCAGCAGAGCGGTGATCAATGCTGCTCCGACTGTGAAGTACGACGCGATGGCGAAACCTTCCAGGCATGCGGTCTTCATCGTGTAGATCAGACTGTCCTTCTGCTGCTCGAAGAGCGGACTGATGTCGCGGGAGCGGATCTCGATGACGCTGAGCACGGACTCACGAGCGAAGCCTTTCTCCTGCGCCGACATCACGGCGTCGGGAATGGCGTCGACGATCGGAGCCACCTTGGACGTGTAGTACGAGGCGACGATCGAACCGATGACGGCGACGCCCAGGGTCCCGCCGAGCTCACGCGTCGTGTCGTTGACTGCCGAACCTGCGCCGGCTTCGTCGAGGGGCACCGAGGACATGATGGAGTCGGTAGCCGGTCCCTGGACAATTGCGAGGCCCAGACCCATGAGAACCATCGAGATCACGACGGGTCCGAGGTAGGGCGTCTCGACGGTCGTCTGGCCGGCCAGGAACATGCCGCCGCTGAGGACGAGGAGGCCGAACACCATCACTGCGGTCGTGCCGAGTTTCTGTGCCGCCAAGGTGGCGACGGGGGCGCCCACGGCAACAGCGGCGGCGAAAGGCAAAGAGTGGATGCCGAATTCGAGCGGCGAGTATTCGCGAACGCCCTGGAAGTACTGCGTGATCAGGAACAAGAACCCGAACATACTGAAGTAGCTGACCGCAATAGCCAAGGCGGGGAAAGAAAACCGCCGGATTCGGAAGAGATTCATGTTCAGGATCGGCGCGTCGGTGCGCAGTTCCCATGCTACGAATGCGGCCAACAACACTGTCGCAGAGAGGTATCCCGTGATGCTGAATGTCGACACCCATCCGCGATGTGGTGCGTCGATGATGGTCCACACCAGAATGACGATGCCCAGTAGCGACAAGATTGTTCCGACGAAATCGAATCGGCCGACGTGGAGCGCCTTCGATTCCGGAACAACCAGCAGCACACCCACGATGACCAACAATGCTGCCGGAACGTTCATCCAGAACACCGAGTGCCAGGAGAAGTGCTCGAGAAGCCAGCCGCCCGCAGTCGGGCCGATGGCAATCGCGAAGCCGGCCATTGCGGTCCAGGCCGCGATGGCGATGGCTCGTTCTCTGGCGTCGGTGAAGATGTTGGTGATCATGGCCAACGTAGCCGGAAAGACAGCTGCGGCAAAGACACCCATGGCGGCTCGCGCCATGATCACCTGTTCGAGGTTGGAAGCCAAGGCGCCGACGAGCGACATCGCACCGACGCCGATCAAGCCGATGATCATCACTCGGCGGCGTCCGAAGCGGTCACCCAGGTGGCCGAAAGTGAGTAGGAACCCGGCGAAGGTCAACGTGTACGCGTCGACGATCCACTGCAGGTCGCTGACGCTGGCGAACAAGTCGACGCTCATCGTCGGCAGTGCGACGTTGACCACTGTGTTGTCCAGCACGACAAGGAGTTCGGCGAGGCAGATGAAGATCAGCGCAGTGAATCGACGGGACTTGGTCATCATGGGCGCCGAGGGCGCCGGTGCAAGTGTGTGAGACATGTTTGTACGCCATCTCTGCTCCTGCGCGGACGGCAGCAGCGGTTGGAAGAAAGAGGGTTGGTCAGCTCGGGGCCGAGACCAGAGCCTTGAGGTGAGCGCCGATGCGATCGAGAGGCGCCGTGGTGTGCTGAGCTTTTGCCATCAGCGTCGCGCCTTCGATTGACGCGATCACGACGGTTGCCCACTGTGCTGCAGTCTCGGACGGCTGTCCCTGCTGCCAGAAGAACGATGTGAGAAGCGATTCCCACGAGGTGAAGGATTCGCCCGCAGCAGTTAATGCCGCCGGCGTCGACGCGCCCTCCACTGCCGCGGCTGCGACCGGACAGGAGGAGGTGAAATCGCTCTCTACCAAGCTGTTTCGAAATATCGTGACAACCGCGTCGATGATCTCCGGTGGGGAAGACTGAGCGATCATCGAACTGATGGCGGCACTGACGCCCCGGCCGAAGTAGGCAACTGCTTCGCCGGCCAGCTGTCCTTTGCCCTCGGGAAAGTAGTGGTACACCGACCCGCGGGGAGCTCCCGAGCGTTCGACGATCTCGGTGAGCGAGGTCGTCGCGATCCCGTGTTCACGGAAGGCATTGATGGCGCCGACCAGCATCAGAGTGCGGGAATCGGAGTCGGCCATCCCGCCATCGTATGCAATCGCAGTGCTGTTCGAATCA